>NZ_KV792515.1:1470-1806 GCF_001808215.1 Serratia sp. HMSC15F11 | reverse complement strand
CAGGTTGCCGGGCACGATGTTGAAACGCTGCAGCCCTTCACCGGTCAGGATGGAGACGATTTTCTCCATCAGCGAGCCCGGCGTGGTGCTGCCGAACGAGCCGTTGAACAACGCGACAATCATCAACAGCAACAGCGAACATTTGGCCAATGCAATAGTGATGGTCGACATCTGTTCCAAATGGCGATCCTTGAAGCTGAGCGTTTTCTTCAGCATCTTGCCGCTGACGGTCTGCGGCGAAAACAGCGCGGCGCACAAATCGGTGGTGAACAGCACCATAAAGTAGAACGTCATCAGCACCAGCACCACCCAGATCAGCTGGTAGGTCAGGAAGCG
>NZ_KV792515.1:0-1450 GCF_001808215.1 Serratia sp. HMSC15F11 | reverse complement strand
GCGCGCCCTGCTGTTCCAGACGGCGACGAATGTGCTGACCACGCAGCGGCGCAGCCAGCAACACCATCCCGATCAGCCCCGCCACCAGGCCGTTGTCGAAGATGGTGGTGGCTAATGAGACACTGACGACGTTGTTAATCAGTTCCACGGTGCCGAATACCAGCGCCAGGCCGGCCAGCAGCGGCGAGAAGTAACGCAGCCCGGCGGCCACCTCGTTATCCATGGAAATCAAGCGCCACGACGGGCGACTCAACGACAGCGTCGCACGCCCCAGCCCGGAGATCAGCGCGCAGAAAACCCCCAGAAAGTTGAAACCTTCCGCGAAATCCTCCAGCATCACCGGCAGCGGCTGCACGCGCACAAAGACGTAATACAGCAGGTTCAGCGCGATGGAGGTGGTCACCACCGTCACCGCCACGGTGGCGATCGCCATGAAGCTGCGGCGCAAGCGCCCGTCCGGCAGGAAACGGATACTGACCCAGGCGAGAAAACGCTCGGAAAAATAGCGCCCCCAGGTCCAGATGATCACCGCCAGCGCCAGCAGCGCCAGCGTGCCGTACCGCCATTCGTCCTGCCAACTGGCGTCCCAGGCCGCTTTCATCTCTGCCTTGAACTGGTCCAGCCGTTGCACATCATCCGCGGATGGCTGCACCACCGGCGTCCAGAATTTGACGCCCAAAATGCTGCCGGTATTCAGCGTCAGCTGGGTTTTAAACGCCACCTGGCGCAGATCGCCGATCTGCTGCCCCAGATCGACGGCGCTGTTCTTGATGGCCCGCGCGTGTTTCACCGCGTCATCCAGCTGCTTTTTACTGCTGTTCAGCGTGTTGCGCTGCTGGGCCACCGCCGGGGTTTCCGGCAGTGCGTCGGCCACCGGGGGCGGTCCCAGCACGTCCAGCTGCGCTTTCAGTTTGTCCTGCTCGGGCTGCAGATCGGTGGCAAGTTTTTCCATGCTGGCGACCAGATCGTCGGTCGCCAGCCGCAATTTGCTGAGCTGGGTATCGGTGGTCGCTTAGGAAACCAGCTGCTTCATGTTGTCCAACTGCTTTTGCGCGGCTTTCAGCTGCGTGGCGGGATCGGGCGCGCTTTCGGCGGCGGGATCATCCTGGATGGCGGCGACGGCGCCGGGCGGTGTCAGCTGCAAACCCAGCAGCAATAACAATAACAGCAGGAACGGACGAGATTTTAACATAATCAGTACTCGCATCATTATCTGATAGGTAAACGAACAGGCGGCGGATGAACAGTCGCTTAACCATAAACGCTAATTATAATAGCTGCTTAATGTCGACCGAAATACCGTAATTATGGTTGTGTCGCGTTAACGGCGGCAAGTTAGCAAAAGGGGGCTCTACGCCGGAACCCCAGAAAATTCCGTCACCCAACTTCAGCTCGGCTAGGAGTGTGTCTAACTCGTCTGACCTGCCCCCAGTATTAGATACAACCGTTA
>NZ_KV792514.1:295-3788 GCF_001808215.1 Serratia sp. HMSC15F11 | reverse complement strand
CGCCCAGCCCGCTCAGATGATAAAGGCGGTACCGTTCTTATGTCAGTGCAGGCCCCTTCTCCAGCATCTGCGTCGCCATCGCGTGACGGAACAAGTGGCAACTCCCTTTGTCGATACCTGACGCTCACGGCACCACGGCCATTGTGATGTCGTGAGCCCCGCTACCTTACTTCAATGTCTTTAATAACTCATCCAGTAGTTCAGAAGCATCGTGTTTATATTCTGACTCCCAACGCGTTTGCCAGTCTGCGGGACGGCCTTCACTCTCCCATTCAGACAGGGCAAGTGCGTTGATAATTTCTAGTTCAAACCATATTTTCTGATAATTATCTCTATTGTGCTCATCTTCAAATAGCTCATTTAGCTGAGGCAAATCTTCTGCGTAGCTGACGAACCTCGCAAAGCTAATGACATCATTTAATGAATTAAGCGCATACTCACAGATATCATTCTTCTTATTTATCGCCATATTTAACCGTGACCACTCTATCAGATTCGTTTGTAACTACGGATACTTTATCTCAGGATCAAAGTGTACTGTTGTTCCACCTCGGCTGGGCGTTGATTTACCATTTTTAATCGTATTTTCGACAACAGAAGGGGTTATTCCTCGATCCTGCATTCTATCTAAGGCGTGCCCTGAATATTCTCGATTTCTGATCGTACCCGGCTGATTCCTTACAGGTTGATAAGATGGGTTACTTGGCTGATTCATCGGATTGCGCTTACTTCCCATTGGGAGATTGGCAGATACTTCATCACTGGCCTTGTTTATCAGCCTGGACGCTTCAGCGACATCCCCCTTCTTCAGCGCCGTTTCTGCTGCCTTGATCGCCTTACCTGCTGCATCTCCAGCTCCAGGAATGATGCCTATCGCCGCAACCAGATAATCCAAAGCACTCTGAGCTTCCGCAAAACTCTTGATATCCCCTACCACCGGCACAAAATCTGCACCTGTCGACAGGATATCTTTCAGCTCTTCCCGGCGTTCAGTATACATCTTCACCGAGCACGCTTCCGCGCTCATTCCGGCACAGTTTTGCTGCTTATAGCGCTCGTTTTCTGCATCGACACGCTCTTCGGCTACCTGCTGAGGAGTCTTACCCTGAGATATAGCGTCAACAATATCACTCAGCGCGTTATTCTCAACCGCATTCTTCCCGGCCTGCCCGCCGGTCACCGCTCCCGCAGTACCCCCCGTCGCCAGCCCGCCTGCAAGCCCTGCGGCCAATTGGCTCAGCGCGCTCACCTGTTGCTTCTCGCTTTCGCTCAGCTGCTCTGCCGTCTTGTCCGGGAACAGCTGGCCGGCAATGTAGCGCGCCGCCAGTTCCCCGCCGCCCGCGCCCAGTCCGCCTGCTGCGGCCGACTGGTTGTTCAGCTGCTCCTTTAAAAACCTGTCAAGAGTAAAACAGTAAAAATAACTCCATTGCAGAGCACTCCATAATGGAGTATTGCCAACTGGGTTATGTAAAACAGGGAGTATCCTCATGGCAACACTTACCCAACAGCAGCGTCATGCCATGAACACTAAAGATGAACGGTTCTTCAAGGAACTCGGCGCACGGATTGCGCTGGCAAGGAAGGAACTCCAGTTAACACAGCAACAACTGGCCGAACAGTTGGGGATTGCCCAACAGACGATGGCGCATTACGAAGGGGGACGGTTGAAGGTATCGGCCTCACTGCTGCCGCAGTTGGCGCAGATACTCAACCTTTCGCTGGATGAGTTGCTGGGGCTGCCTGCAAGACGCAACGCCAAGCGCGGCCCGACATCACGACTGGAACAACAGATTGAGATTATCAGCCAGTTACCCAAGACCAAGCAGAAGTTTGTCACCGAGATGCTGGATAACGTGATTGGTAAGACAGAGTAATTAACAGACGCAGGGTTGAGGTGCTCGAACACCCCACCCCCGCTAACCACAAGCAACTAGAGGAGTAGTTACCATGGCTAGAGCAGATTCTACGTCACAACCCGCCGCACCCCAAGCCCGTAAAGGCATTGTAGGCTACCGCACCAACGGCGGCAGACCCAACCCGCTACCCCAGCTCACCCTCAAGGGCCGTTGGCTGGAGCCGCTGGGTTTTACCACCGGCCAGCGGATCGAGGTGATCGCCGAGCCAGGACAGTTGATCATCAAACTGGCGAATGATGGATAACTGACTGACCTATAAAGTAAAATCCCGGCACCAAGGCCGGAATTTTTTATTAGTCGTCGTATTTAAAATCAATATTAATCTTTAAGGTCTCTACATTTACCGTTACTTCACAACCATGCCAGAACGGCTTCTCTTGAGACTTAAAATTATCTACAAAGTAATTTCTTAACTCTACAAGTAGGTCCAGTAGTCTTTCACTTGCATCAGCAGTTTCAGTTATCCAACGCTGCTCACCATTATTATCTATATAGTCATAAGTAAATTCACCGCAATCACTCTCTGGCTCCAACGTTGCACACAGAATAACTTTTACCGCATTATCAGGGGCTATTGATAGCAATATTGAACCAATATCATTATAGATTTCTTGATCAGTTCTCATTATTTCCCCCCTGGAGAATTGTTGAATACTTTTTCAATTGGGCGACCACCATCTACTGAATATACAACCTTAAATTTATCCGGCCTGACGCTGTTACCTGTATAAGATGGTTGAATATTAACCTTAACATCTTTACCTTCACTTAATGCTTTCGCCCAAGTGTTTTCCATCTGTTTCCAAGCACCTTTGTTCAGGTTTCCATCCATCGGTAACAGGTTCAATTTTTCACCAGGACCATTAAAGATACTGGCTATTAAATGTCCCCCCTCATCACCTGGATTGCCACACTTACCCGCCTTACATTGCTGATAACCATTCCGGTCTTTCGCACTAGCGCTAAGGGTTGCTTCAACCTGAGTTGGTCTGGCCAGGTTGTCAGTATGATAAGTCTTATCACCATCCACCTTATAAACCGTATTCGGTTCCGGCTTGTTCATCGCTTTGTTCCAGGCACCTTTCTTACCCGAGTCTACAACAACGATATTTTTACCTTCAGTGCCTGGGGCTGGTTTACCACCTTTACTCATCCCGCTGGTAACTGCACCCAACGCAGCACCCGCTAACAGTTCTGCCTGTTGTTTGTCGATGCCGTAAATACTCTGAAGCCTATTCGCAAACTCAGTGCTAGACACAACACCTTCGGCTTCGATCTGTTGTGCCAGCAATGAAGACATATCGTTCTTCATTTTTGACGGCACATCATCACCTAACACACGATCTATCGCTTCACGAACCAACATACCGTTTGCCGGGATATAGCCGTATTTCTCTTTACATGCTGCTGGATTGGTCGAACATACCGCGATCAGTTCCTGCTGCTGCTTCAGGCTCAGATCTTCCATTTCCTTCACGATCTGACCACAGTCACCACGCGCATCACAGCCCTTAGCCCTCGCTGCAAAATCATCTATCTGCTTGGCGCTCAGATAGTTATTCTCCACCGCATTCTTA
>NZ_KV792514.1:0-275 GCF_001808215.1 Serratia sp. HMSC15F11 | reverse complement strand
CCTGCGGCCAGCTGGCTCAGTGCGCTCACCTGTTGCTTCTCGCTTTCGCTCAGTTGCTCTGCCGTTTTGCCCGGGAACAGCTGGCCGGCAATGTAGCGCGCCGCCAGTTCCCCCCCGCCGGCACCCAGTCCGCCTGCCGCGGCCGACTGGTTGTTCAGCTCCGCCGTCACCGCACCCAGCACCGCGTGCGCCATCGCGTTGGCCGCAACGTCTACTTTACCGGTCAGCGGATTGGTGGTCAATTTCTTGATTTCCGTCGCCAGGTACGGCGAGGC
>NZ_KV792513.1:14540-14875 GCF_001808215.1 Serratia sp. HMSC15F11 | reverse complement strand
AGAATACGCGTGACCTGAACGCCTGAAATCCCAAAGGCAACAGTGACCGTCAGGCATTCCTTTGTGAAATCATCGACGCAGGTAAGACACTTGATCCTGCGACCGGTGGAAAGTGCGTCCATGACGAAATCCATCGACCAGGTCAGATTGGGCGCCGCCGGACGGAGCAGCGGCAGACGTTCTGTTGCCAGCCCTTTACGACGTCTTCTGCGTTTTACGCCCAGGCCACTGAGGTGATAAAGCCGGTACACGCGCTTATGATTAACATGAAGCCCTTCACGGCGCAGCAACTGCCAAATACGACGGTAGCCAAAACGCCTGCGCTCCAGTGCCAG
>NZ_KV792513.1:0-14520 GCF_001808215.1 Serratia sp. HMSC15F11 | reverse complement strand
CCGCTTCTGGTCTGTCGTCAGTACTTTCGCCCAAGAGCCACCTGAAGCGCCTCTTTATCCAGCATGGCTTCGGCAAGCAGCTTCTTGAGTCTGGCGTTCTCTTCCTCAAGCGACTTCAGGCGCTTAACTTCAGGCACCTCCATACCGCCATACTTCTTACGCCAGGTGTAAAACGTGGCATCGGAAATGGCATGCTTGCGGCAGAGTTCACGGGCGGGTACCCCAGCTTCGGCTTCGCGGAGAATACTGATGATCTGTTCGTCGGAAAAACGCTTCTTCATGGGGATGTCCTCATGTGGCTTATGAAGACATTACTAACATCGGGGTGTACTAATCAACGGGGAGCAGGTCAATCACAGAAGGAAAGCAGACAGAGCTGCGCGGCAAAGCAACAAAGGGAGGATATACTGTATGGAAAATGAAATCTGGGCATCCTACCCCAATTTATGTGGCGGATTTAGACAAAGCTGTTAGGGAATGTCTAAAATAGCGAAGCCATAGCATAGAATTTTTAATGGCATTATGATCAGGACATAAAGGACTTCATGCAGGGAAAAAATATCCCAAAAGAAACTGGTCATGTCAGCACACCAAAGGATCCTCGCCGGATCCTTTGGTTTTTCTCAGCCACAATCGCTTAACGTGAGTTTTCGTTCCACTGAGCGTCAGACCCCTATAATAATTCCTTTCAGACAGGTACCGGTTAAGTGTAGCTGAGTCAGACAAAAAAGCCCCCTGACGGGGGGCAAAAATGTAGCAACGTTGTTTCAGGAAAATCTATCAGGGAAAAGGTAACAGCACGGATACTACCGTCGCATTCAGCCTGCATTGATCATGCGGCGGTGCGCTTCGGCCATGGCCTGATGTGGGCCGGATTGCCCGTTATTCATGAATTCATGGGCAACCGCTGCTCTTTCATGCTCATTCATCGCCGCGTAAGACGTTGACGGGACGGTCGTGGATACCGTGTTATTTCCCATCATCTTCTGATGACTTTCCACCATTTTCTGGTGCGCATCCGCCGAGCCGTTCGTCATGGTTTCATGAGCAATAATGGCCTGTTCATGCTGGTCCATACCGGTCATACGAGGAGCAGTCCCCTGGATCCCGACAGGAGCCGCAGCAGACTGCATCTGGTGAGCAGGAGCCTGTGCATTGTTGACGCGATCATGGATATTCACGGTTTCAGTGGCCCAGGCCGATGAAATTAAACCAAAGCCCAGCAAAGATGCTAATACGATATTTTTCATGATAACTCTCCATTTCTGAATTAGTGATGTCCGGGGAAGTACAACCGGTGTTTTCAGTTCCATAACTGAAACAAGTTCGGCAGCGTTTATTTCTCCGGAAGAGGGCTGGATATTCATTTCCTGGCGTACTCTGACGCCGGGTATTGATGAAGCAATCCAGCCTTCCTGATAAGTTGCACTAATTATATCGAATGGCTTCTGTTTGCTGCATGACAGGCTAATGACATCTTTGTCATTTACATCTTTATTTTCAGCATTGGGTTTCCGGGATCATTTTCTCCAGTCTGGGCACGGATAAGATAAAACGCGTGGAGCGTACGTCTGATTCCACCTGCACTCTTCCGTGATGTGCTTCCACGATTGACTTCACAATCGCAAGGCCGATGCCGCTGCCTTCTCCTTTTCGTTGTCTGGATGGATCCACCCGATAAAAACGGTCAAACAGCCTTGATAAATGTTCTTCAGGGATCGGTTTCCCTGGATTTTCAATCACAAGGTCAAAAAAGCTCTCCTGCTTTCTTATTGAGACGGTTATGGCCTGTCCCTCCGGGGTATAACGCAGGGCATTGGATAACAGATTATTGATCGCTCTTCTGAACATTTGTGGATCTCCCTCAACCAGGCAGGGCATCCCGTTAAATTTGAGCGTGATATTGCGTTCTTCGGCCCAGGCTTCGAAAAACTCGAAGACTTTCATGACTTCTGCTCTGAGGTCAAAACGGACCCTGTCAGGTATAAGCTGGTTATTGTCCGCCTGTGCCAGAAACAGCATGTCGCTGACCATTTTGGTCATCCGGTTATACTCTTCAAGACTGGAGTAGAGGACATCCTCAAGTTCCTTCTGGGTTCGATCCTGACTCAGTGCGATTTCAGTCTGCGTCACCAGATTGGTGATGGGCGTTCTGATCTCATGCGCGATATCGGCAGAGAAATTGGCCTGGCGGGTAAAGACGTCCTCAATCTTTCCAATCATATGATTGAACGAGATAACCAGTTGCTCCAGCTCAATGGGAACGCGTGTCGGTTCCAGCCGCGCATCAAGATTCTCGGAGGTGATGTTTTTAATGGCATTGCTGACATTACGAAGGGGCAGGTGCCCCTGACGGACAGCGATGCGAATGATCAGAACAATCAGCAGGCTTATCACGACGGCGATCGCAATCAGATTTTTTTTCAGCGCATCGAGGTAATGGAGATGGAAATTAATGGAGAGGCCAGTCAGCATGACATAATTCTGCTGTTTGCCCTGAAATATCGCCTGGCCAGAGGAGGCGATAATCCGGTATGTTTCCATCTTCATTTCAGACCCGGTATCCATCGGTCTCGCAGGATCCTCCACCGTCCAGAGAAAGACATCCCGTGCGCGGCTGTGCTCGCTAAAATCTGCGGAATTCACGGCCGGGTGTAGTGCCGCCCCCTGCGCTGAACTAAAGAGCACTTCCCCCCTGGGATTGAGGAGCAAAAGGGCAACGTTGCGGTAGCTGGCAATCGACTCCTTTATTTTGCTTACTTTTTTTTCATCCGGATCCACCGGGGACTGCAGTATACGGTTCAGGGTAGTGCTGATTTGTTGAAGATCGCTGACATCCTGCTCGGCAAAATGATTTTCAACAGAATGCAGCATAAACCAGGTGAAGGCGATAAAAGCCAGTATCGTGGACAGGCTGATAAAAAAGGTCAGCCGCAGGGCGAGTGAGAAAGGGCGCCTGGAAGGTTTGCTATGCATCCGGGGCCTCCAGCATATAGCCCACGCCCCGGACAGTCTGGATCAGCTTTGTCCCGTAATCGTTGTCTATTTTAGCGCGGAGTCGCTTTACGGCGACATCAATCGCGTTAGTGTCGCTGTCAAAATTCATGTCCCAGACCTGAGAGGCAATCAGGGAACGGGGAAGAACCTCGCCCTGATGGCGAATGAAAAATTCCAGCAGGCTGAACTCTTTACTGGTGAGCACAATGCGGTTTCCGGCGCGACTGACTTTTCTGGATACGAGATCCATCGAGAGATCAGCCACCCTAAACTGGCTTTCCGTGATCATCGCGTTTCCCCGCCTCAGAAGGGTTCTCACCCGGGCCAGCAGTTCGGCAAACGCAAAGGGTTTAACCAGATAATCGTCCGCACCCAGTTCCAGTCCTTTGACCCTGTGTTCGATCGTGCCGAGGGCCGTCAGTAGTAAGACCGGCATACCCTTTCCGGCAGTGCGCAGCATGCGGATGATATCCCAGCCGTTCACATCAGGCAGCATGATGTCCAGAATGACTAAATCATACTCGGCTGTCATGGCGAGATGATATCCGGTAAGACCATTATCAGCGTGATCCACTACGAACCCTGCCTCTGTAAGCCCTTTGCTGAGATATTCACCTGTTTTAATTTCGTCTTCGACGATCAATATTTTCATCTTGCTCCCCGTCTGGCTGCTAATGTCATTCTATTGCGCACACGATCGTAATCAACGAATTACCGTAAAAATGACAACATTGTCATTATTCTGTCACCCGACAAACAGAGTGCATTCTGTAAAGTAACCCTGGTAATACTCTGAACTTCATTTGAACCATTTACCAGGTCTGCCTGGACGAGAAGCAATATGTTCAAATTAAAACTACTCAGCATCAGCACAATCTTCATTCTGGCTGGTTGTGTCTCTCTGGCGCCTGAATATCAGCGTCCGGCAGCACCGGTACCCCAGCAGTTTTCACTGTCCCGTAACAGCCTGACGCCAGCGGTGAATGGCTATCAGGATACGGGCTGGCGTAACTTTTTTGTCGATCCCCAGGTCACCCGGCTGATTACTGAAGCCCTGACTAATAACCGTGATTTGAGAATGGCTGCACTGAAGGTTGAAGAGGCCCGGGCCCAGTTCAACGTCACGGATGCAGATCGTTATCCCCAGCTGAATGCCTCATCCGGGATCACATACAGCGGTGGTCTGAAAGGTGACAAGCCGACCACACAGGAGTACGACGCAGGTCTGGAGTTCAGTTATGAGCTCGATTTTTTCGGCAAACTTAAGAACATGAGTGATGCTGATCGCCAGAACTACTTTGCCAGCGAAGAAGCCCGTCGGGCCGTACACATCCTGCTGGTATCCAACGTTTCACAAAGCTATTTCAGCCAGCAACTGGCGTACGAACAACTTCGTATTGCGCGGGAAACGCTGAAAAATTATCAACAGTCCTATGCTTTCGTTGAGCAGCAGCTCGTGACCGGGAGTACGAACGTTCTGGCACTTGAACAGGCGCGAGGACAAATCGAAAGTACCCGCGCCGAAATAGCCAAACGAGAAGGCGATCTGGCTCAGGCAAACAATGCCCTGCAACTGGTGCTGGGAACGTACCGCGCACTTCCGTCAGAAAAAGGGATGAAAGGCGGGGAGATAGCCCCAGTAAAATTGCCACCAAATCTGTCTTCACAAATTTTGCTGCAGCGACCGGATATTATGGAAGCGGAATATCAGCTGAAAGCGGCTGATGCCAATATTGGCGCAGCGCGAGCGGCCTTTTTCCCCTCAATTACCCTGACCAGTGGTCTTTCCGCAAGCAGTACGGAGCTGTCCAGCCTGTTTACGTCAGGAAGTGGAATGTGGAATTTTATCCCTAAAATTGAAATTCCTATATTTAATGCTGGCAGGAATAAAGCCAATCTGAAGCTGGCTGAAATTCGCCAGCAACAGTCGGTGGTTAATTACGAACAAAAAATTCAGTCAGCCTTTAAGGATGTTTCCGACACGCTTGCGCTGCGCGACAGCCTTAGCCAGCAACTTGAGTCACAGCAGCGTTATCTTGATTCACTTCAGATAACTCTCCAGCGTGCCAGAGGATTATATTCCAGTGGTGCTGTCAGTTACATTGAAGTGCTGGATGCAGAGCGTTCTCTCTTCGCTACGCAGCAAACCATTCTCGATCTTACCTATTCCCGGCAGGTTAACGAAATTAATCTGTTTACCGCACTGGGTGGCGGTTGGGTAGAGTAAATTTATTTCATTAATCAGGAAATTTAAAATGCGTAATTCACTTAAAGCCGTTTTATTTGGTGCCTTCTCTGTCATGTTTTCTGCCGGTCTTCATGCTGAAACACATCAGCATGGCGATATGAATACTGCCAGTGATGCTTCGGTACAGCAAGTTATCAAGGGCACCGGTGTCGTTAAAGACATTGATATGAATACTAAGAAAATCACCATTTCGCATGAAGCAATTCCAGCGGTGGGCTGGCCTGCAATGACCATGCGCTTTACTTTTGTTAATGCAGACGATGCTATTAATGCCCTGAAAACAGGCAACCATGTCGATTTCTCGTTTATTCAGCAGGGCAATATCTCCTTACTCAAAAGCATTAACGTGACGCAGTCCTGATTGGCTGTCCGGAGCGATTACATCCTGTGCGCCTGTACATTCACATAGGTATATGTGTGAGTTAACCGTCAGGCGCATATGCCAGGTGTTTTGATTTTTTAGCGGAAAATTGTATGGCTTCTTTAAAGATAAAATATGCTGCAATAATTATCAGCAGCCTCATAGCAGGGGGGCTGATATCGGTTACTGCCTGGCAGTATGTAAACTCAGCACAAAAGACAGAAAAAACAGAACAAAAGGCACCGGAACGAAAGGTGCTTTTCTGGTATGACCCAATGAAACCGGATACCAAATTTGATAAACCCGGAAAATCGCCCTTTATGGATATGGACCTGGTGCCAAAATATGCTGATGACAGTGGCGATAAAAGCAGTGGCGGGATCCGTATCGACCCAACCCAGGTTCAGAATCTGGGATTAAAAACGCAAAAAGTCACGCGAGGAATGCTGAATTATTCTCAGACAATCCCGGCTAATGTCAGCTATAACGAGTATCAGTTTGTTATTGTGCAGGCGCGTTCTGACGGGTTTGTCGAAAAAGTCTACCCCATGACGATTGGCGATCATGTGAAGAAGGGGACGCCACTTATCGATATTACCATTCCGGACTGGGTGGAAGCACAGAGTGAATTCCTTCTGTTATCCAGCACCGGTGGTACGTCAACCCAGATAAAAGGGGTTCTGGAGCGACTTCGTCTGGCTGGTATGCCGGAAGAGGATATTCAAAGGCTGCGTTCAACCCGCACAATCCAGACCCGTTTTACCATTAAAGCACCTATTGATGGTGTCATTACTGCGTTTGACCTGCGCACCGGCATGAATATTTCGAAAGATAAAGTAGTGGCTCAGATTCAGGGGATGGACCCGGTCTGGATCAGCGCTGCAGTGCCAGAATCTATCGCATATCTGCTGAAAGATACGTCGCAGTTTGAAATTTCGGTACCGGCTTATCCGGATAAAACATTCCATGTCGAAAAATGGAACATTCTTCCCAGCGTGGATCAGACAACCCGTACGCTTCAGGTCCGTCTCCAGGTTTCTAATAAGGATGAGTTTCTCAAGCCGGGCATGAATGCCTATCTGAAACTGAATACCAAGAGCCAGGAGATGCTGCTGATACCAAGCCAGGCCGTTATCGATACCGGCAAAGAACAGCGCGTGATTACTGTTGATGATGAAGGCAAGTTTGTGCCGAAACAGATCCACGTTCTGCATGAATCACAGCAACAGTCCGGCATCGGTTCCGGCCTGAATGAAGGCGATACCGTGGTGGTCAGTGGCCTGTTCCTCATTGACTCCGAAGCCAATATTACGGGCGCGCTGGAACGTATGCGCCACCCTGAAAAAACAGAAAGCAGTATGCCAGCAATGTCTGACCAGCCTGTAAATATGCATTCAGGGCACTGAGGAGACGACGATGATTGAATGGATTATCCGGCGCTCTGTCGCCAACCGTTTCCTGGTCATGATGGGGGCCCTGTTTCTCAGCATCTGGGGTACATGGACGATTATTAACACGCCGGTCGATGCCTTGCCTGACCTGTCAGATGTGCAGGTCATTATCAAAACCAGCTATCCCGGCCAGGCCCCGCAGATTGTAGAAAACCAGGTCACCTATCCACTTACCACCACCATGCTGTCCGTACCTGGCGCAAAAACCGTGCGTGGTTTTTCACAGTTCGGGGATTCGTATGTGTATGTCATTTTTGAAGACGGCACCGATCTGTACTGGGCCCGTTCCCGCGTGCTGGAATATCTGAATCAGGTTCAGGGAAAACTGCCTGCCGGTGTGAGTTCTGAAATCGGTCCTGATGCCACGGGTGTGGGCTGGATTTTTGAATATGCCCTTGTCGATCGCAACGGAAAACACGACCTTTCAGAACTGCGCTCTCTGCAGGACTGGTTCCTGAAATTTGAGCTGAAAACCATCCCGAACGTGGCTGAGGTCGCTTCGGTTGGCGGCGTGGTGAAACAGTACCAGATTCAGGTCAATCCGGTAAAACTGTCCCAGTACGGTATCAGCCTGCCCGAAGTGAAACAGGCACTTGAATCGTCTAACCAGGAGGCCGGTGGCTCATCCGTTGAAATGGCCGAAGCGGAGTATATGGTCCGTGCCAGCGGTTATCTTCAGAGCATTGATGATTTTAATAACATCGTCCTGAAAACAGGTGAGAACGGCGTGCCGGTTTATCTGCGGGATGTTGCCCGCGTGCAGACCGGGCCCGAAATGAGGCGTGGTATTGCCGAGCTGAACGGCCAGGGAGAAGTCGCTGGCGGCGTGGTGATCCTGCGGTCGGGTAAAAATGCGCGCGACGTTATCACGGCAGTGAGGGATAAACTGGAGACGCTGAAGGCCAGCCTGCCGGAAGGCGTTGAAATCGTGACCACCTACGATCGCAGCCAGTTAATCGACCGGGCGATTGATAACCTCAGTTACAAGCTTCTTGAAGAGTTTATCGTTGTTGCTGTCGTTTGCGCACTGTTCCTCTGGCATGTCCGTTCTGCCCTGGTGGCGATTATTTCTCTGCCACTTGGCCTGTGTATCGCCTTTATCGTCATGCACTTCCAGGGACTGAACGCCAATATCATGTCGCTGGGAGGGATAGCGATTGCCGTCGGTGCGATGGTGGATGCCGCCATTGTGATGATTGAAAATGCGCACAAACGGCTTGAGGAGTGGGATCATCAGCATCCGGGTGAGCAGATTGACAACGCCACCCGCTGGAAGGTGATTACCGACGCCTCCGTGGAAGTGGGACCCGCGTTGTTCATTAGCCTGCTGATCATCACCCTGTCCTTTATTCCTATCTTTACCCTGGAAGGGCAGGAAGGTCGTCTGTTTGGCCCGCTGGCATTCACGAAAACGTACTCCATGGCGGGAGCGGCCGCACTGGCCATCATCGTCATTCCTATTCTGATGGGATTCTGGATCCGGGGGAAAATTCCTGCCGAGACAAGTAACCCCCTGAACCGGGTGCTGATCAAAGCGTATCATCCTTTGCTGCTGCGGGTCCTCCACTGGCCAAAAACAACCCTGCTGGTTGCGGCCTTGTCCATTTTCACGGTTATCTGGCCACTGAGTCAGGTGGGCGGTGAGTTTCTGCCGAAGATTAACGAGGGCGATCTGCTGTATATGCCGTCGACCCTGCCGGGTGTCTCTCCGGCAGAAGCTGCAGCGCTCCTGCAGACAACAGACAAGTTAATCAAAAGCGTTCCTGAAGTGGCTTCTGTATTTGGCAAGACCGGTAAAGCAGAGACCGCAACGGATTCCGCGCCGCTCGAAATGGTGGAAACCACGATCCAGCTCAAACCTGAGGATCAGTGGCGTCCCGGCATGACAATTGACAAGATTATTGATGAACTCGACAGGACCGTCCGTTTACCGGGTCTGGCAAACCTCTGGGTGCCGCCTATCCGTAACCGTATTGATATGCTCTCAACCGGGATCAAAAGCCCGATAGGTATCAAAGTGTCCGGGACTGTTCTGTCCGATATCGACGCGACGGCGCAGAGTATCGAGGCGGTCGCCAAAACCGTGCCTGGCGTGGTGTCTGTCCTGGCTGAGCGACTTGAGGGCGGGCGCTACATCGATATCGATATCAACCGGGAGAAAGCTTCCCGGTACGGGATGACTGTGGGCGACGTCCAGCTGTTCGTCTCTTCAGCAATCGGTGGGGCTATGGTGGGTGAGACGGTTGAAGGCGTGGCCCGGTACCCTATTAACATTCGCTATCCGCAGGATTACCGTAACAGTCCGCAGGCGTTGAGAGAGATGCCAATCCTGACCCCAATGAAGCAGCAAATTACGCTGGGCGATGTTGCCGATATTAAGGTCGTTTCCGGACCAACCATGCTGAAAACCGAAAATGCCCGGCCAGCCAGCTGGATTTATGTTGATGCCCGCGGCAGGGACATGGTGTCGGTGGTGAACGATATTAAGACGGCCATCAGTGAGAAAGTGAAACTGAGACCGGGGACCAGTGTGGCATTCTCAGGACAGTTTGAATTACTCGAGCACGCCAATAAGAAATTAAAACTGATGGTACCGATGACGGTGATGATCATCTTCATCCTGTTATATCTGGCATTCCGCCGGGCTGATGAGGCCTTACTTATTCTGATGAGCCTGCCGTTTGCCCTGGTTGGCGGGATATGGTTCCTGTACTGGCAGGGCTTCCATATGTCAGTGGCGACCGGAACCGGGTTTATCGCCCTGGCCGGGGTGGCAGCAGAGTTTGGCGTGGTCATGCTGATGTATCTGCGTCATGCCATTGAAGCGCACCCGGAATTGTCCCGTAAAGAGACGTTCACACCGGAAGGCCTTGATGAAGCCCTCTATCATGGTGCCGTACTGCGTGTCCGGCCGAAAGCCATGACCGTGGCGGTGATCATTGCGGGTCTGCTGCCAATACTCTGGGGAACCGGTGCAGGTTCAGAAGTCATGAGCCGTATCGCGGCACCCATGATTGGTGGGATGATCACGGCTCCGCTGCTGTCCCTGTTCATTATTCCTGCCGCCTACAAATTAATCTGGCTGCGCAGACATAAAAAAAGCGTGTCCTGAACCTGAAAGGGCACCCCCTGTGGGTGTCCTTCTTTACTGATTCACCCTGACGTCAGGGTTTATATCGATAATATACAGAGGTGAGTATGAAAAAAGTGGTTCTGATGGCGCTGGCTCTCGGCCTTTCACTGCCCGCGATGGCGAGTGAAAAAGTGATTGATATGTACAAATCTGAAAACTGTGGCTGTTGTTCCCTGTGGGGCAAAGCGATGGAAAAAGACGGGTTTGAAGTACGAACTCACGTCATGAATGATCAGGCGCTGTCAGCCCTGAAAGAAAAGCATGCTATTCCTGCAGGACTACGAAGTTGTCATACCGCGGTTGCCGGTAATTTGATCATTGAAGGCCATGTGCCTGCGACAACGATACATAAGGCAATGCAGTCTGGTTCGGGTATATACGGTCTCGCCACCCCCGGTATGCCAGCAGGAAGTCCTGGAATGGAGATGGGAGCCCGAAAAGAGGCTTACGATGTTATCGCATTCTCACCGGATGGAAGTAAAAAAGTCTTCCAGCGAATCGAATAGTCAGCGGAACGGCTGATAACGGGACGCCGGTAGCAGGCACTCCTGTGCCGGCGATATTCGTGGTAATCGCATCCATGACATACCCTGAAGACAGAAGATGCTTCGGTATGCATAAGGAGAGTTACTGTGAAAAATGACAATGCAGTGCAACACAACAACCAGACTGCTTCTGAGCAGACATTATCCCCGGACGAGGGCCACGTATTGCATAAGGTGAGAGATCCCGTGTGCGGGATGGCCATCCTGCCCGACAGGGCGCACAGCAGCATTCGATACCAGGACCACCAACTTTATTTCTGCTCCGCCAGCTGTGAGAGTAAATTTAAAGCCCATCCCGATCGTTATCTTACCGAAGATGCCAGTGAACATTCCCATCACCATCACCACGATCATCACGAAGTCAGCCCTGATCAGATAAAACAGCCTCACAACCAGGCGGAAAAAGAGAATTCTGAAGGTGTGTGGACATGTCCGATGCACCCGGAGATACGCCGCAGTGGTCCCGGAAGCTGTCCTGTCTGTGGAATGGCACTGGAGCCGCTCGTAGCTACGGCATCCACGGGGCCGAGTGATGAACTTCACGACATGACAAGACGCTTCTGGCTGGGGTTGTTGCTGGCGTTTCCGGTTCTGGTACTCGAAATGGGATCTCATCTGTTTCCCGACTTGAGGAATACAGTACCGCCACAGTACAACACATGGCTGCAGTTGCTTCTGGCCTCCCCTGTCGTGTTGTGGTGTGGCTGGCCATTCTTCGCCCGGGCCGGAATGTCGTTACGTAACCGCTCCCTGAATATGTTTACCCTTGTTGCAATGGGGACCGGCGTAGCCTGGGTTTACAGCGTCATTGCAACCGTCTTCCCCTCCTGGTTTCCTGCATCGTTCAGAAACATGGATGGCCTGGTGGCCGTTTATTTTGAAGCCGCAGCAGTTATTACGGTGCTTGTTCTGCTGGGACAGGTTCTTGAGCTGCGGGCACGGGAACAAACCTCAGGCGCCATTACTGCGCTTCTGAACCTTGCCCCCAAAACCGCCAGACGGCTGGATCATGACGGTCATGAAACGGATATTAATGCGGAAGATGTCCTGCCTGGCGATAAGCTCCGCATCAGACCTGGAGAGAGTATTCCGGTCGACGGTATCGTGATCGAAGGCAAAACAACCGTTGATGAATCGATGGTGACCGGGGAGTCTATGCCGGTTACCAAAACGAAGGGTGACCCTGTCATTGGGGGGACGATTAATCAGACAGGTAGTCTTATCATCCGTGCAGAGAAAGTCGGTGATGAAACGATGCTCTCACGAATTGTTCAGATGGTCGCTGATGCACAGCGTTCGCGTGCCCCCATCCAGAGAATGGCAGACAGCGTTTCAGGCTGGTTTGTTCCTCTGGTGATACTTATCGCGGTTGTTGCTTTCTTGATCTGGTCTGTCTGGGGGCCCGAGCCCAGGATGGCGCACGGTCTCATTGCGGCTGTGTCGGTCCTGATTATTGCCTGTCCCTGCGCGCTGGGACTGGCCACGCCGATGTCGATAATGGTGGGGGTGGGCAAAGGCGCCCAGGCCGGGGTGTTAATCAGGAATGCCGAAGCCCTTGAGCGTCTTGAAAAAGTGGACACGCTGGTTGTCGACAAAACAGGCACGCTCACGGAAGGTTCGCCTACGGTGACAGGGATTATCAGTCTCAGTCCGGGTGGGGAAATATCTCTTTTACGTGTAACAGCTGCAGTGGAAAAAGGTTCGCAGCATCCGTTGGGTATGGCTGTTGTCAGAGCCGCGCATGAAAAGGGGATCGTGATACCTGCCGTCAGTAATTTCAATGCCCCGTCGGGGAAAGGTGTCTCAGGCGATGTCGAAGGTCAACGGGTTGTTATTGGTAATGAACTGGCTATGCAGGAAAACAGTATCGTTATTGATAATCAAAAGGCCGTTGCGGATACGTTGCGGATGGAAGGCGCTACCGTTATCTATGTGGCCACAGACGGGGACCTTGCAGGCCTGATAGCTATCTCGGATCCCGTGAAAACAACCACGCCGGATGCGCTTAAAGCTTTGCGTCAGGCGGGGATCCGCATCGTTATGCTCACCGGGGATAACCAGCTTACTGCTGAAGCAGTCGCACGGAAACTGGGAATAGATGAGGTTGAAGCCGGAATTCTGCCGGATGGCAAAAAAGCAGTGATAACCCGACTGAAAGAGTCTGGCCATGTGGTTGCGATGGCCGGAGACGGTGTGAATGATGCCCCGGCGCTGGCAGCGGCTGACGTGGGTATAGCCATGGGAACGGGTACAGATGTGGCAATTGAAAGTGCCGGAGTCACCCTTCTCAAAGGCGACTTGATGATACTGAACAGGGCCCGTCATCTGTCAGAGATCACCATGAAAAATATCCGTCAGAATCTGTTTTTTGCATTTATCTACAACGCACTTGGCGTGCCTGTGGCTGCAGGTCTGCTTTATCCTGTGTATGGAATACTGCTGTCGCCAGTTATTGCGGCGGCGGCCATGGCTCTTTCCTCCGTCAGCGTCATTGTGAATGCGTTGCGTCTGAAAAGTGTCAGGCTCGGGAAATAACACTGAGTGAAGGGGCTGTTACGAACAGAAGGAGTCCAGTATGAAAAGTACCACCTATGCGCTTATTGCTGTCGCCGCGATCGCGGCATTTGCCCTCCTGCGCGAACACTGGTCACATGTGGCAGGTTACTGGCCATATCTGTTATTGCTGGTCTGCCCGCTAATGCATCTTTTCCACGGCCACGGAGGGCATGGAGATCATCAACATCAAGGAAGTGAAAACGATAAAAAAAATTAATCCGGCAGACGGGGCCGCGTCGCGGCCCCGTTATCAGTCCAGGTATCGTTCGTAGTCTCTGGCATGCGCAAAGGCATGCTGTTCAAGTTTGTTATCAGCGGGTGCCGCTGCCCGGAACGCCAGTGAGTTAACAGGATTGTTATTGATGACCAGCTCGTAATGCAGATGAGGACCGGATGAACGTCCGCTGTTACCGGATAACGCAATAGCGTCTCCCCGGGTAACCCTGGCCCCTTTAGTAACGAGTATTTTATTGAGGTGGAGATAGCGAGTTTTAACACCGGCTTTTCCCGTTACTTCAACAAAATATCCCATGGTACTGTTGTATTCGGCCCGGGGGATTTTTCCGTCGATGACGCTGACTATTTTCGTGTTCATGGGCATGGAATAATCAATGCCATTATGGGGACTCACTTTTCCCGATACCGGGTTAAGTCTTGCAGGATTGAAAGGCGAACTGAGTCTTGCTGTGGCCGGTAACGGATAATCGAGACTGCCTTTCCCGGAAGTATCGGAAAGGTTATAGAACTTTTTATCTGATATACGATACGCCGTGTAATTAAATGAACCGGACGTAAATTTATAGGCCACGACACGTGATTTTCCCGCTTTCTTTTGCAGTACGAGTTTTAATGATTCATTTTTTTTCAAATGCCGCAGATTAAACCGGGAAGGCAAGGAGCGCTGAAGAGTAGCGATCTCGTTCGATTCCAGCCCCGAGCGGGTGGCTGAAAGGTAGGCATTTTCTTTTACGACATCGGTAGAATACATTTACTGGAATTCGCCGTTAGCATGAACACTGCGGCGTATGCTAGGGGTTTTCAGGAGGCGTGTCATCTGTCAGTTAATCGGGAGCACCGTTGATGGTCGTCATTTTTGTAACATATCTTGTTTCCCGTTTGCTCCTGAAGCTCTGGGAACTGTATGACCAGCCCGACGGTGATGATTAACGGGACTGAAACAGGTTACGGCAGAGCAATATGGGGTCCGCTTGGAAAACGGAATCTATGGT
>NZ_KV792512.1:0-61866 GCF_001808215.1 Serratia sp. HMSC15F11 | reverse complement strand
TGACGTTCAGGGCTTTTTGCTATGCGTAAAATGGATAATCCCGGTTGTAACCCGCTTCATCTTTCATCTCACGATTCTATATTCATCACAAAACCAATCCATTTTTTGAATGAACTCCAGATATTCTTCGTCCGCTATTAAGTTTGGCTGTTAACTTATAAATAACAATAAAGTAACAACCAGAGCGGCAGGAAGCCGAACTTCATCATTGCTATGGCTCGGAGAAAACATCATGACAGAAACAACCTCGGTTCTTGAGGGGGATCGCGGCGTCGAACAGGGGGCGCTGGATAACAAAAAACGCATTTTCGCTATCGTTGGGGCTTCGTCAGGCAATCTGGTGGAGTGGTTTGATTTTTACGTTTACTCCTTCTGCTCAATCTACTTTGCCGCCTCATTTTTTCCGGCGGGCAACAGCACCACGCAGCTGCTGCAAACCGCCGGGGTATTCGCCGCCGGCTTCTTTATGCGACCTATCGGCGGCTGGCTGTTCGGCTATATTGCCGACAAACATGGTCGAAAAAACTCAATGCTGCTTTCGGTCTGCATGATGTGCGCCGGATCGCTGGTGATCGCCTGTCTGCCGACGTATGAGGCGATCGGCAGCTGGGCACCGGCGCTGCTGCTGCTTGCGCGCCTGTTCCAGGGGCTGTCTGTGGGCGGCGAGTATGGCACCAGCGCCACCTACATGAGCGAGGTGGCGATCAAGGGCCGCCGTGGCTTTTATGCCTCGTTCCAGTATGTCACGCTGATCGGCGGGCAACTGCTGGCGCTGCTGGTATTGGTGATCCTGCAGCAAATATTGTCCGGCGAAGAGCTGAAGGCCTGGGGATGGCGTATTCCGTTTGCCCTGGGGGCGGTGTTGGCGGTAGTGGCGCTGTACCTGCGCCGTTCGCTGAATGAAACCTCCGATGCGAAGACGCGTAACCATAAGGATGCCGGTTCGCTGACGGGGCTGTGGAAAAACCGCAAAGCGTTTCTGATGGTGCTGGGCTTTACCGCCGCCGGTTCGCTGACCTTCTACACCTTCACCACCTACATGCAGAAATATCTGGTGAACACCGCCGGTATGGACGCCAAGCTGGCCAGCGCCATCATGACCGTCGCGCTGTTCGTCTTTATGCTGCTGCAGCCGGTGGTCGGCGCGTTCTCGGATAAAATCGGCCGACGCAGCTCGATGCTGATCTTTTCGGCATTGGCCACGGTGTTGACGGTGCCAATCCTGCTTGCCCTGAAAGAGGTGACCAACCCCTTTATGGCGTTCGGCCTGATCGTGCTGGCGTTGTTCGTCGTCAGCTTCTACACCGCGATCAGCGGGCTGCTTAAAGCCGAGATGTTCCCGCCGGAGGTGCGTGCGTTAGGGGTAGGCTTGTCTTATGCGGTAGCGAATGCCATGTTCGGCGGCTCGGCGGAATATGTCGCGCTGTCGCTGAAATCGTTCGGCGTGGAGAACGCTTTCTTCTGGTACGTTTCCGGCATGTGCCTGCTGGCGTTGCTGGTCTCGCTCCGGCTGCATCGCAAAGGCAAGGAGATACAGCTGTAATAAAAACCCCGGCCTTGGCCGGGGTCAGAGTACATCTTACAGGATACGGCTAATCAGCCGATCGATGCGGATGCGCCGCAGACGGCGAATCAGCTTGCGCACCTTGATCGGGTACTGCTGAATGCTTTGTAGCTCCTGATAATGGCCGACCACGGTGGTGTGGGTGCGGATGCATTCCAGCTCTTTTTGCCGCTGCTCGCGCATTTCCTGCTTGGGATCGTGGATCAGAATGGCGTTTTCCAGATCCAGCCGCCAGGCGCGCGGGTTGAGGTTATTGCCGGTGAGCAGCTGCCACTCTTCGTCTACCCACATGCCTTTCAGGTGATAGCTGTTATCGCCATCTTTCCACAGGCGCACGATCAGCTGGCCGGTGTCGACGTAACGCTGCAAGCGGCTCAGGAAGCGGCGCAGGTTGATCTCGTACAGGTAGGGCAGCGCGCCGATGATTTTGAACGGCTGGTCTTCCGGAATATAGAAGTCGTTGGCGGTTTTGTCGCCGACGATGATCTCCACCTGTTTGCCCTGGCGCAGCAGATAAATGATGTTGCGCACCAGCAGCGCCGGCAGGTTGAAATAGGGGGTACACAGCGTCAGTTTCTGGTCGGCGCACGACATCAGGTGATGAATGGTTTTATTCAGCACGCTTTGCTTGCCAAGCCCAACCAGCGGCGTCACCGCCAGCTCATCGTTACCGGCTTTACCGCGGAAGTGGTAACCGGCGCGGCGCAGGGCGAAACGGAACAAACGGGTCTCGTTTTTGATCTCCGGGCTTTTCGGCCGATCGCTGCGATCGAGGCGCTGTACGGCGCCGGCGGTGAGCAGATGCTGCTTGATGTAATCGATCAGGGTATCGGCCAACGCCTCGTTGGTAATCAGCTGGTAGCGATCGTAACGGTATTTCTCATGCTGATGCAGATAGACGTCATTGATGCTGGCGCCGCTGTAGATCACGGTATCATCGACCACGAAGCCCTTCAGGTGCAGTACGCCCAGCGCTTCGCGGGTATTGACCGGCACGCCGTAGATAGGCACCGATTGCTCTGGATGTTGGCTGGCCATGGCGCAGTACCAGTCGGCGTTGGTATTGGCGGCGGCGGCGCCGATGCGCCCGCGCTGTGCGCGGTGCCAGTCGACCAGCACGTAGATTTCCAGCTCGGGCCGCTGCTGCTTGGCTTGATACAGCGCGTTGAGGATCTCGCGCCCGGCGTCGTCATGCTCCAGATACAGGGCCACCAGATAGATACGTTGGGTGGCGTTGGCGATGGCGTCCAGCAGCGTGGTGCGAAAGTCGGACGGCGCGTACAGCGTACGAACATCAGCAACCGTCTGGGGGAGTTTGGGCAGTTGTGCAAGGTGTTGTTGATGTTTGCTACGTTTAAATTTTGACAACATCACAGTGCGTTTCTTCTCTCATGATTGATGGCCGGAACGCCACAGGCTTAAAAACAATAAACCGAATAATCGGGCGATAATACCATTAGTTGCCTCGATTGTGCGTATGTTTTGGCGTTAAGTGGTGGATTCGTAGCGCATTGCGACGCAGGTCACTGCGCGTCGGCGGCCTGCAGCGGCAGCGTCAGATTGACGATGCCGTCCTCAAGCTGCACCTCGATGCCAAAGCCCAGCCGCTGCGCCAGTGCGATCATGCCGCGGTTATTCGGCATGGTGATGCCGCTCAGACGAGTCAGGCCATGAGCGCGCGCATAGGCGATCATTTTCTCCAGCAGCTGACGGCCTAGGCCCACGCCTTTCAGATCGGAACGCACCAGCACGGCGAATTCGGCGTCGGTGTTGTCCGGATCGGACAGCGCGCGGGTCACGCCGATGATCTCGTCTGCGCGCACCGCCACAAAGGCCATTTCACGATCGTAGTCGATCTGCGTCATGTTGGCCAAATCGTCATGGGTAAACTCGTTGATCTCGCTGAAGTAGCGATAATAGAGATCTTCCTTGGTCACTCTATCGATGAAATGCTTCAGCGCCGGCTCGTCTTCCGGCAGGATTGGGCGGAACAGGCATTGGCTGCCGTCTTTCAGCGCGATGGTCTCTTCCAGCTCATGCGGATAAGGGCGGATCGCCAGTCGCGCCTGCGGATCGCCGCTGAACGGCGCGAGCTGCATCGAAACGTCCAGCAGGGTGAACTCGCTGCCGGAGGCCAGCACCGGGTGAATATCCAGCCGGGCGATCTCCGGGCAGTCGAGGATCAGGTTGGATACCTGAACCAGCAGGCGGCTCAGCCCAGGGATATCCAAAGGCCGCAGCGCGCTGCGCCCGCGGATCTTGCCGCCTTTCACCGCCTGCAGCACCAGATAACGCGCCAGCGCCATGTTCAGCGGCGGCAGCGCGACCGCCACCTGATTTTCCTGGCGCCACTCTACGCCGCCTTCGCCCAGCATGATCAGCGGGCCGAAAATCGCATCCTGCTCTACCGCGATGCGCAGCTCCTGGGCGCCTGCGCGGTTGGCCATGCTCTGCACCAACAGGCCATGGATGCGTGCCTGGGGGTAGGTGCGCTTCACGCGATCGAGGATCGCCTCCGCCGCGCGCTGCACTTCGGTCGCGGTGCGCAGGTAGAGCATGACGCCCTGAACTTCCGATTTGTGCGGGATATCCGGCGAACGCAGCTTCAGCGCCACCGGGTAGCCGATCTGTTCGGCAATGTGTACCGCTTCGGCGCTGTCCTCGGCAATCCAGGTCGGCAGGGTGCTCAGATCGTAGGCCTGCAGGATGGATTGCACCTCGTGGGTATCCAACTGGGTGGCGCCTTCGGCCAGCGCCTGATGGATAAGGCGGTGGGCGTCGGCGGTGTTGGCGGTGAGGCCGACCGGCAGCGCCGGCGTCTCTTTCAACTGCTTCTGGTTGCGGCGATATTCCACCATATGCATAAAGGCGGTCACCGCGCCTTCCGGCGTGCGGTAGGTGGGAATGGCGGCCTCGGTAAATAACCGGCGCGCCTCTTGCGAAGAGTATTCGCCGCACCAGTTGGTCAGCAGCGTGATGCGTTTGCCGCGCGCATGGCGATGCAGCGCGTCGATCAGCCGCTGCGCCGTGGCGGTGCCGGGCGCAGCCGCGCTCGGCGCGTGGATTAACAGCAGCGCGTCATAGTCGTGGCTATCGAGCAGCGCTTCGATTGCCGCCAGGAAGCGCTGCGGCGTGGCATCGTCGCGCAGGTCGAGCGGGTTGCCGGCGCGGATGAAATCCGGCAGCGCGTCGCTCAATGTCGCCAGGCTCTCATCGCTCAGCGTGGCCAGCTTGCCGTTGCGTCCGAGCAGTTCGTCCAGCGCCATCGCCGCCGGCGCCGCCCCGTTGCTGACGATCATCAGCCGCTCGCCGCGCAGCGGATGCATATGGCTGAGGGTTTCCACCGCCGAGAACAGCTCATGGGTATCCTGCACGCGCAGCAGGCCGGCGCGCTGGATGGCGGCGTCATAGGCGGCATCCAGCCCCAGCTGGCTGTTGAGCAGCAGCTGCGCCCGTTGGCTGCGGCCGCTTTTGATCACCAGAATGGGCTTGTTGCGCGAGGCGCTGCGCGAGGCGGAGAGAAAGCGCCGCGCGTCGCTGATGTTTTCCAGATACAGCAAAATGGCGCTGGTCTTGCTGTCGCGCGCCAAAAAGTCGAGCAGGTCGTCGACGTCGATGTCCAGGCTGTCGCCCAGCGCGATAAAGTAAGAGAAACCGACTTCGCGCTGCTGTGCCCAGTCGAGAATGGTGTTGGCCACGGCGGCGGACTGCGAAATAAACGCCAGCTTGCCCTTTTGGATCGGCACCGGCGAGAAGCTGGCGTTGATGCCCTGCCACGGCGCCAGCAGCCCCAGGCTGTTGGGGCCCAATAGCCGCATGGCGTAGCGCTGCGCGCAGGCCTTCAGCTCGGCAAACTGTTCCGGCGGCGAAGAGAGTACGATGGCGGTTTTACAGCCGCGTTGGCCCAGCGCTTCAATCAGCGCCAGATTGCGTTTGGCGTGGGTGCAGATGATCGCCAGATCCGGCGTCAGCGGCAGGCTGGCGACGTCGGGGTAGGCCATGACGCCGCATACCGCCTTGTAGCGCGGCGTGACCGGCAAGATGGGCCCGCCGAATCCGCCGGCCAGCAGGTTGCTCATCATCAGGTTGCCGGCGCGGCCGGGCTGCTGCGAAGCGCCCAGCACGGCGATCGATTTGGGACGTAGTAGCGCTTCTAACCCTCGCTGGCTCATGCACGGCTCCTTTTGGCGACGTTACGCCTGATTTTAGGCGCTTTCTGGCTACATTGCTGTGACCGGTGCCTCCGGCCGGGTCGGTTTTCCCGCCAGATACTGTTGACGGAAATAGCGGAAATGCTGATTCAATCCGTCGGCGGCCGGCAGATCGCCCGCCTGTTGCAGCAGGGCGGCGGCCACTTCCGCCGTGCAGTGTTGCTCGGCGCGGCTGGCTTCGCGCAGCTGGTAGTCCGATGCCGCGTCGACGTTGAGGGAAAACACCGGGAATTGATTGAGGTACGGGCTTTTACGGAACATTTTGCGCGCTTCCGCCCAGGTGCCGTCCAGCATAATGAACAGCGGCGGTTTGCCGCCGGCGGGCAGCTGGCTGAACACCGGCCGTTCGGCGTCGGCGTAGGAAGCGGGGAACACCACATAAGGCTGCCGCAACGGATCGTTGATGGCCGCCAGCAGGGCCGGATCGATCTCGGTGCGCGACCAGAGGAACGCCTGGGTGTCCGGCAGGATATCGGCGATCAGGCGGCCGGTGTTGCTGGGCTTGAGCGGCTCGGCGCCGAACATGATCAGGCAGAAACGGCTGCCGGCCTGCTGCGGACGAATGGTGTCGCACAGGCAGTTTTTATGCGGCAGCAGGCAACCCTGACAACGCGCCACCCGGCAACCGCGCGCCAGAAAAGGGCGGGTGGCGCGGTCTAAACGGAATTGGCGCAGGCGAAGTACGGCGTTGTCGGTCATAACGATCCTGGGGAAAAACCGCTATTGTAACGCAGAAAAAAGCCCGCCGGGAGGGGCGGGCTCGATCGGGGCGCGTTCGCGCGCGATGGCGGGATACGGCCTATACTTGCCGAATCACACTAACTCGTTGAGCCAGTTGTCAAACGGCGCTTTTGGCATCGCGCCGTTGAGCATGTCGACCATCTTGCCCTGACGGAACACCATGATGGTTGGGATGCTGCGGATGCGGAAACGGGCGCTCAGCTCCGGCTCGGCTTCGGTGTTCACTTTCACGAAGCGCACTTTGCCGGCGCGCTCTTCGGCCACGTCTTCAAAGATCGGCGCAAAGCTGCGGCACGGGCCGCACCACGGCGCCCAGAAATCGACCACGACCGGCAGATCGTCCTGCAGCAGCTGGTCCAGCGTGGCGGCGGTGGCGTTGATCACTTCACCGTCGAAGAGCTCATGGCCGCAGCGGCCGCATTTCGCGTTGTCCGCCAGACGTTCTTCCGGCACGCGGTTGGTGGCATTGCAAGCTGCACAAACTGTATTCATGTTGACCTCGGGTACAGAGAAAGCATGGTCCCCGCAACGCGGTTGCGGAGATGTTTCTTTAATGCTGACAATTATCGGCAAAACCCGGCGCATGAACAATGAGGTTTGTTCAATGGATGTGATAGTTGGGAGCTTTTAGCGCAAGTTGGTGGCTTCGTGCACCAACATCAGGTAATCTTCGCGCCCTGCGCGTTGGTGGAGAAGACAATGAACGATTCATTTAGTGGCAAGAACGGTAAGGTCAAAGTGATGTACGTCCGCAGTGACGACGACAACGGCGACGACCGCAACAAGAATAAACGTCCGGCCGGCAAAGGCCGTCCGGCTGACGGTGCGCGCTCCGGCCGCACCGGTCAAGACAAGGCGCGCGGCGGCAACGATCGCCGCGGTGCCGACTCCCGCCGCAGTGAAAGCGATCGTCCTCGCCGTCCGGCGCGCACTGAAGATCGCGGTGGCAACGAGTCGCCGTGGAGAACCGTCTCGCGCGCGCCGAATGAAGAGCCGGCGTTCGATCACGGCGGTATCAGCGGCAAAAGCTTTATCGATCCGGAGCAGCTGCGCCGCCAGCGCGCGGAAGAAACCCGCGTTTACGGTGAAAACGCCTGTCAGGCGCTGTTCGCCAGCCGTCCGGAAGCGATCGTGCGCGCCTGGTTCGTGCAGTCGGTCACCCCGCGTTTCCGCGAAGCGCTGCGCTGGATGGCGGCTAACCGCAAGGCTTACCACGTGGTGGATGAGGAAGAGCTGGCCAAGGCTTCCGGCACCGAGCACCACGGCGGCGTCTGCTTCCTGATCAAAAAGCGTCAGGGCCTGGATGCGCAGACCTACCTGAAAAGCGCACCGGCGACCGACTGCGTGCTGGCGCTGGAAGAAGTGGGTAATCCGCATAACCTGGGCGCCATCGTCCGTTCTTGCGCTCACTTCGGCGTCAACGGCGTGCTGCTGCAGGATCCGGCGCTGCTGGAATCCGGTGCGGCGGTGCGTACCGCAGAGGGCGGCGCTGAGCATATCAAGGCGATCAACGCCGACGATTTCCTGTCGGTGCTGGACACCTTCCGCAAGGCGGGTTACACCATCGTTACCACCTCCAGCCACAAAGGCACCGCGCTGGCGCAGGCCAAGCTGCCGGCCAAGATGGTGCTGGTGCTGGGCCAGGAACGTGACGGTCTGAGCGACAGCGCCTGGCAGCAGGGCGACATGAACGTGTCTATCGGCGGCACCGGCAAGGTGGAAAGCCTGAACGTTTCCGTGGCGACCGGCATTCTGCTGGCGGACTGGTGGCGTCAGAATCAGGCGTAATCTGTTCTACGTCGGATAAAAAAACGGGCGCCGCAGGGCGCCCGTTTCGTTTATTGAAGCTTAGTGAGCGCCGCCGCCCCCACCGCCGCCGGAGCTGAACGGCGGTTTCGCCACCCACACCAGCACCAGCAGCACCAGGAATACCCCGGCCGACAGCCAGAAGATCTCGTTGGCGGAGATGATCAGGCCCTGCGCGGTGATCTCGTTGGCGATATACGCCGACGCCTGTTGTTTGCTCATGCCGAGCTGCTCCAACTGCCGGTACATCTCCTGCGACTGCGGGTTGTACGGGTTGACGAACTCCGTCAGCTGCGAATGGTGTTGCGATTCGCGCTGCGTCCACAGGGTGGTGGTGATCGAGGTACCGATCGACCCCGCCAGCGTTCGCGTGAAGTTCGACAGGCTCGACGCCGCCGCCATGCGTTCCGGCGGCAGGCCGGACAGCGTGATGGTGGTCAACGGCATGAAGAAGCAGGCGATGGCGAAGCCCTGGACAAACTGCGGCCAGGCGGAAGCGCCGAAGTCCATGCCCGGTTCAAACGTATAGGCACGCCAGTAGAAGCACACGGCATACATGATGAAGCTGAAGGTGACCAGCCGGCGCATGTCGAGCCGGTTGCCGAACTTGCCGATGATCGGCGACAGCAGCACCGGGATCAGCCCAACCGGCGCCGACGCCAGCCCCGCCCAGGTGGCGGTATAGCCGTACACCTCTTGCAGCAGCTGCGGCAACAGCACGATGGCGCCGAAGTACAGCATGTAGGCGAGGCTGATACACAGGCAGCCGATGGTGAAGTTGCGCGACTTGAACAGCGACAGATCCACCACCGGATGGTCGTCCGTCAGCTCCCACACCACCAGGAACAGCAGCGCCACCACCGCGACGACGGTGAGCGTGATGATCTCGGTCGAGTTGAACCAGTCCAGCTCCTTGCCCTGATCGAGCATGATCTGCAGCGAACCGATGCCGACGATCAGCAATACCAGGCCGACGGTGTCGATCGGTTTGATCTCGGTTTTGGTTTCTCGCCCCTTCAACGTCGCCATCGCCGCCACGATCACGAAGACGCCGATCGGGATGTTGATGAAGAAGATCCAGCCCCAATGGTAGTTGTCGCTGATGTAGCCGCCGAGGATCGGCCCAAAGATCGGCGCGACGATAACGGTCATCGACCAGAGCGCCAGGGCCATCGCTCGCTTGGCGGGCGGATAGTTGTTCAGCAACAGGCTCTGCGACAGCGGGATCAGCGGCCCGGCCACCACGCCCTGGATCACGCGGAAGAAGATCAGCATGCCGAGGCTGTTGGAGATGCCGCACAGCCAGGAGGCGAGGGCGAACAGCGCGGTGGACCAAAGGAACAGCCGCACTTCGCCGAAGCGCTTCGCCAGCCAGCCGGTGATCGGAATCGAGATGGCGTTCGCCACGCCGAACGAGGTGATCACCCAGGTGCCCTGCGAGTTGGAAGACCCGAGGTTACCGGAAATGGTGGGGATCGCCACGTTGGCGATGGTGGAGTCCAGCACCTGCATGAAGGTCGCCATGGCGAGCGCGACCGTCATCCAGGCAAGCTGGGCGCCTTCAAGCGGTTTCTGTGGCAAGATGGCCTCCCGCGCGCTTAGCCGGCGTTCGCATGGATCACGTCGGCGATCAGCTGGTTAACCGGTGCCAGATTCAACGCCAGCGCGTCGCTCTGGTACAGCGGTTTGTCGCGCACCACGTCGGCCAGCACGCGGCCGTCCAGGTTGGCGGTGTCGACGGTCACCAGCGTAGAAAGACCGATGCGCAGCGGATGATCGGCCACCTGCTTGGCGTCGAGCTCAATACGCACCGGCAGACGTTGCACCACTTTGAGCCAGTTGCCGGTGGCGTTTTGCGCCGGCAGCAGGGAGAAGGCGCTACCGGTGCCCATGTCGATACCGGCCACTTTGCCTTGATACACCACGTCGTCGCCGTAGACGTCGCTGACCACCGTCGCCGGCTGGCCGATACGCATGTTGGCGATCTGGGTTTCCTTGAAGTTGGCGTCGACCCAAATGTGATCGGCCGGCACCACCGCCATCAGCGGCGAACCGGCGGCGATCTGCGCGCCGACCTGCACGCTGCGGCGCGAGACATAGCCGGTGATCGGGCTGATCACTTTGGTACGCTGCAGCGCCAGCCAGGCATCGCGCATCTGCGCGGCGGCCTGTTGGATCGCCGGCTGCTGTTCCAGCGGGGTGTTCAGTACCATCGCCTGATTGGCGTTGTATTGCTGCACCGCCACTTCCAGCGCGGCCTTGGCGCTGTCGACCGCATCGCGAGCGTGTTGCAGCTCTTCGCGGCCGATGGCGTCAACGCTGCCCAGCACCACGCGGCGCTTCAGATCGTTCTCGGCCTTGCTCAGATCGGTCTTGCGCAGGGCGATGTTGGCCTGATATTGCTTGCTGTTGATGATCAACTGGTGGGTCTGACGCACGCTGTTGGCCAGGCCGGTCTTGGCGCGTTCAAACGCCTGCTCGGCATCGGTCGGATCGAGCGTCAGCAGCACGTCGCCCTGCTTGACGTAGTCGGTGTTGTCGAAATTGACGCTGTTCACGCTGCCGGACACCTGGGCCATGATCTGCACCTGGTTGCCGGAGACGTAGGCGTCGTCGGTTTCCTGGTGATGACGCAGCACCAGGAACCAATACACTAAGTAAGCCACCCCTATAACAATGAAAATAACCGTCAGCAACAGCAGCCAAAATTTACGCTGCTTCTTTTTGCCGTTCGGCTGCTGCGGGTTTTGGATTTCCGCGCTTGCGCTCATGGTGTTCTCCAAGCCTTATATTATTATGCTTTCGAATCCGCTGCGGCCGGGGCCTGATAGCCACCGCCCAGCGCGCGGATCAGTCCTATCTTCGCCTGCAGTAAATTGCTGCTGGCATTCAACTCCGCCTGTTGCTGCTGCAATAGCTGCGTCTGGCTGGTCAACAGATCGTCGCGCCCGATAATCCCTGCCTGGTAACGGGCGTTGGCGACCTGATACACCTGTTGCATCGACTGGGCCGCGGACGCCGCCTGCAGCTGCTGTTGCGCAGAGCTCTGCTGGATGGTGATGGCGTCGGCGGTTTCCTGTACCGCATTCAGGATGGTTTGGTTGTAGGATTCCACCGCTTCGTCATACAGCGCGGATTCCTCGCCCAGCTTGCTGCGCAGCGCCCCGGCGTGGAAGATCGGCAGTGAAATCGCCGGCATCACGTTCCAGGCCTGGCTGGCCGCTTCAAACAGATTCGGGCTGGTGCCACTGGTATTGGTGGTCATCAGGCCGGCGAAGGCTGAAATGGTCAGGCTGGGGTAAAACTCTTTACGCGCGGCGCTGACGCGCTGGCTGTAAGACTCCACCAGCTGACGTTGCGCGGCGATGTCCGGGCGTTTGCCCAGCAGATCCGCCGTCAGCTCGCCCTGCGGCGCCATCAGATTGTCTGCGGGCAACGGCACCTGACGCAGGTGCTGCATGGCGTTCGGCCCCTGGCCGGCCAGCGCAGCGAGCTGGTGTCTGAGCTGCTCGATCTGCGATTGCAGCTGCAGGATCTGCTGCTTGGCGACGTCGGACTGCGCCTGGGTTTGTTGCGGCACGTCGACGCCGGTCAGGCCGGCCTGATAGCGCTGTTGGCGCAGCGCGGTCAGGCGCTCATTGTTGTTCACTTCCTGCTGCAGCAGCTTTTCGAGTGCCAAATTGCTCTGCAGCAGATAGTAGGCGGACGCCACCGAACTGGTCAGCGTCAGCGCCGCCTGTTCCTGCTCGGCGCGCGCGGCGTTGACCTGCGCCTTGGCGGCGTTCACCTGATTGCGGTATTTGCCCCACCAGTCGAACTCGTACGCCAGGTTCAGCCCCAGCGAATTGGAGCTTTCGTAGATCGGCTTATGCGGATACCCCAGCCCCATATTGACGTTTTGCGGCACGCGCTGGCGTTGGGTGCTGGCGTTCAGATCCAGGTTCGGCCCGTTGGCGGCGCTGGCTTCACCCACCACGCTCTGCGCTTCGCGCACGCGGGCGGCGGCCTGCCGCAGGGTCGGCGAGCTTTGCAGCGTCTGCGTCATCAAGGCGTCCAGCTGCGGATCCTTGAGGGCGCGCCACCACTGCGGGCTGACGGCCAGCGAACTGACTTTCGGCTGAGCCAACTGCAGGCTCTGCGGATCCATCAGCGTGGATTGCGGGGCAATATTATCGGTCGAAGCACACCCGACCAGCAGCAACACGGCGAACAGCGGGGTGAATCTCCAGTTAAATGGGGATCGCATAAGTAGGTACCTGAACAGAAATTGTGAATTAGGATAACTGTTCTGTGATTTCCATTTGATCCAGACGTGCCAGCAATTTGCGCGTCAGCTGTTCCAGCTGTTTTTGCTCATCGTCGGTCAGCGTGGACCACAGGAAATGCAGACATTGGTGCTGCGGCGGCAGCAGTTGACTGAGAAATTCTTCCCCCTGCGGCGTCAGATGCAGATGCAGGCAGCGGCGATCGTTGTCGCTTTCCCGGCGCTCGATCCAGCCGCGTTTCTCAAGCTCGTCGGCGATGCGGGTCGCATTGGTGCGCGAGGAGCCTAAGGCAGAGCTTAGCTCAGAAGGTTGGATGCTGTGGCTTTCCTGCGCATCCAGGGTGATCAGCGCCATAAACAGTGTTTCGTTAATCCCCTGCGCCTTCAGCATCTTATTGCGGTTTTCCAGCAGCTTGCCTTGCATGTGCATACACAGGCGGGTCAGCAGGATTTCCTGATAAGGGAAATCTTTCTGCCGGGTGGCGCGGAAATTCAGCATTTGTTCTATGGGGGCAAACGAGCTTTCCATAATTTAGGGCCTCATTAATTTCGTTCGAGATAGTAACGACGGTGACAAATAATGTAAATGTTCAGCCGTGCGGATAATTTAGCAATTCGTGTCATTTGTCAGTGTTTGTAAAGATGTGGCGCATGAAAACGCCAAAGTGAAGCCAAACGATCGGGAGCGGCGTCAGCCCAGACCGAAAAGCATTAACAGCTTTAATGTGACGCCAAAGGTCGTCGCGCCGAGCAGCGTCGACAGAATGATGCTTTTGCTGCGGTAGAAGCACAACGCCAGCGCGGCGAACCCCACCAACGTCGGCAGCAGCTTGGCCGGCTCGCGCATGACGACCGGCGTGCTGGAGACCACCAGCAGGGCGCAGATCGAGGCGATGCCGATGCTGTCGAGCAACAGGGCGGCTTTACCGCGCTTGAGGCCGGGCTGGGCGCGCGCCGGCGCCAGCCGCAGCGGCAGATAACGGAACAGGTAATTGGCGCAGCCCACCACCAGGCCGATCACCAGCACATCAGTGTTCATGGTTGGCCTCCGCAGGGGCGGGCTGGAACAGGGCGGCGACGCAGCCGGCGCCGATGCCGGCCAAAATGGCGACCGGGATGGAGAACAGCACCACGCCGAGCAGCGCGCCGGCCAATGCGGCAGCAATGGTCAGGCTCTGCGGGCGCCGGAAGGCGGCCAGCAGGAAACTGAGAAACAGCGCCGGTAGCATGAAGGCCAGCGAGGCTTCGATCACCGGGAACTGCTCCAGCGGGCCGTTGCCGAACAGCGCGCCGAGCGCGGTGCCGGCCACCCAGGAAAGCCAGGAACAGAGCGCGATGCCCAGCATCCAGTTTTCGCTCCAGCTGCGGTTATTGCGCATCAGCCTGGCGGTAGCGGCGGCGAAGACCTCATCGGTCAGGCCAAAGGCCCACATCGCCGTTTTACCGGGCGACATGCGCGAGACGATGCGGTGGCGCAGCGCCGGGCCGTACAGCAGGTGGCGCACATCCATCGCCATCACCGTCAACGCGGAGACCCACAGCGACATCCCGGCGCTCAGCAGGGCGGTGATCACGAACTGGCTGGCGCCGGCGTAGATGATGCAGGAGAAAAAAATGCTTTCCAGCGGGGAAAAGCCCAGTTTGACGGCGCTGAGGCCGAAGGCGAACGCCACCGGGACATACCCGATGACGATCGGCAAACTGTCGACGACGCCGTTGGCGAAGGTGGCGCTGACGGCGGGCGGATTGAGGCTGTCTGCAGCTTGGCTTTGCATGGTTGTGGGTCGCAGGGTAGATAGGACTTCAATAGTTTATGTCCAGAACATTACCAGAGAGTAAGTAATGTTTATACCCTGCACCGCTAATAAATTTCTTAAGTGACTATTTGCACGATAATCAGATTGTCGCCGGCCCCTGCGGATCGTGGTGCTTGCCGAGCCACCAGGTCAGCAGGTTGAGCAGGCATAACACCCCGCCGGCGGCGGCCACGCCGTACCAGCCGGCATGCTGATAGGCCGAGGCGGAGAGCAGTGAGCCGAGGGCGCCGCCGATAAAGTAGCTGGTCATGTAGCCGGCGGTCAGGCGGTTGCGCGCGTCCGGCATGATGCGGTACATCACGCTCTGGTTGGTGACGTGTACCGCCTGCACCGCCAGATCGAGGATCAGGATGCCGGCGATCAGCGCCCACAGCGATTGTTTGGCGAACGCGATAGGTATCCAGGACAGCAGCAGCAGCACCAGGCCGACGGTGGTGGTCAATCCGGCTTTGCCCTTGTCTGCCAGATGCCCGGCACGTGAAGCGGCCAGCGCCCCGGCGGCGCCCACCAGGCCGAACAGCCCGATCACCCCTTCGGAATAGTTGAACGGCGGCGCGGCGAGCAGAAAGGCCATGGAGGTCCAGAGCACGCTGAAGTTGGCGAACGACAGGGCGCCGAGGATGGCGCGGGTGCGCAGCAGCGGCGTGCGGCAGAACAGGCTGAAGATCGAGGCCAGCAGCTGCGGATAGTTCAGCCCGGAGTGTTGCTTATAGCGCGGCAGCGCGCGCCACAGGATCAGCGCCATCAGGATCATCAGCACGCTGGCGACCCAGTAGATGGTGCGCCAGCCGCCGAACGACGCCAGCGCGCCCGCGACGGTGCGCGCCAGCAGGATGCCGAGCAGCAGGCCGCTCATGATGATGCCGACGGTCTTGCCGCGCTTTTCCGGGTGGGCCAGCGTGGCGGCCAGCGGCACCAGGATCTGCGCTACCACCGAGAACAGCCCGGTAAGCGCGGTGCCGAGGATCATCATCGGTAGCGTGGCGGAGGTGGCGGTGATCAGCATGCCCCCGGCGGCCAGCAGCGTCATGAACACGATCAGCCCGCGGCGCTCGAACATATCGCCGAGCGGCACCAGCAGCAGCAGCCCGGTGGCGTAACCGAGCTGCGCGGCGGTAACGATAAAGCCGGCCTGATTGACCGACAGGTTGAAACCGGTGGCGATGGTTTCCAGCAGCGGCTGCGCGTAATAGTTGCTGGCGACCGCCAGACCGGTAGCGATGGCGATCAGCACGGTCAGCGCCGGGCTGAGGCCCGGGTGGGCGTTTTGTTGGCTCATGGTTTTTTCATCACGGGAAGAAGATGGCGCGCAGTATCCGGCAACGCACGCCGGGAAACCAATGTATAATTTTCATTTTATTTATCTCATTTCAAGATAGATGCCATGAACCTGAAACAGATCCGCTATGCGCTGGCGGTGGCGGAAGAGCTGAACTTTACCCGGGCGGCGCAGCGCTGCCATACGGTGCAGTCGGCGCTGAGCCACCAGATCGCCAAACTGGAAGAAGAGCTGGGCTGTACGCTGTTTGAACGCACTTCGCGTCGGGTACGGTTGACCCCCGCCGGCCAGGCTTTCGTGGCCCCTGCGCAGCGCCTGCTGGCGGCGCAGCAGGCGCTGGTGGAGGAGGTGACGGCGGCCGACGGCGCGGTGTCCGGCACCCTGACCATCGGCACCATTTCAACGATAAACGTGATGGCTCTGACCGAAAGGCTCGACAAGTTTCACCGCCACTATCCGGCGGTGAATATCCGCCTGTACGTCGGCATGAGCGAAGCGCTGCTGGAGGACGTACGCCAGCAAAAATGCGATATGGCGTTCGTCGGCATCTGGCCGGGCGATGCCGATCTGCTGCCGATGTCGCACCGGCAGTTGGCCGATGAGCCGCTGGTGGCGCTGGTGGCGCCGCAGCATCCGCTGGCCGGCCGCGAGCGGGTGAACCTGCAGGCGCTCGCGGAAGTGCCGCTGGTGGATTTCTACAGCGGCACCGGCGCGCGGCGCCAAACCGATCGCGCCTTTCAGGCGGCGGGCATCCGTCGGCACGTCAGTTTTGAAATCGATCATATCGAATGGCTGGAGAATTTGGTGCGGCGCGGGCTGGCGGCGGGCATCGTACCGATCTCGACCGCGCAACGCTTGAGCGCGCTGGTGTCGATTCCGATTGAAGACGGGCCGCGGCGCCAGGTGTATTGCATTTGGCCGCAGCCCATGTCGACTATCGCCGAGCGCTTTTTGCATTTCAGCGGCATCGATATGGCGGGGTAGGGGCGCGGCACTGGCGGCGCCCCTGAACGGTTACGGCTTCGCCGCTTCGGCGGCGGTTTTCACCCAGCCGTCGAAGGTGGCCTGGTGCGCCTTGATCCAGCCGTTGACGTGGTTCTGGATGTCGGCTTCCGAAGCCTGGCCTTCATGCATGCGCAGGTTTTGCGCGTTGATGTCGGCGATCGGCAGCTTCATGATGGCGAACAGCTTGGCGGCCGCCGGATTGGCTTCGGCCCACTGCTTGTTGGCGGCGATGCGCATGGTGTTGACCGGGAATCCGTAGTTGGCGCCGTTAGGCAGCGTGGTGTCGACGTTCTTCTGCTCGCCCGGCAGGGAGGAGAATGGCACCTGCAGCCAGACCACGTCGCGCCCCGGCACCATCACATCGCTGACCCAGTACGGCGTCCAGGTGTAATACAGCACCGGTTTGCCCTCTTTGTAGCGGGTGATGGTGTCGGCGATCATCGCCGCGTAGTTGCCCTGATTGTGTTCGACGGTATTGCTCAGGCCGTAGGCCTTGATGTGGTGGTTAATCACCGCTTCGCAGCCCCAGCCCGGAGTGCAGCCGGTCAGATCGGCCTTGCCGTCGCCGTTGGTGTCGAACAGCTTGGCGATCTTGGGATCTTTCAGCTGCTCGACGTTGGTGATGTGGTACTGCTCGGCGGTTTTCTTGTCGATCAGGTAGCCCTGCGCGGCGCCGTTGACGTAGACGCCTTCGCGGTAGAACTTGGCGTCGCCGCCGGCGGCCTTGTACTGATCGGCGTGCAGCGGATCCCAGTTGACCGCGATAAAGGTCGCGTCGCCGGAGGCGATCGAGGTGTAGGCGACGTTGTAATCCACTTCACGCGGTTCCTTCACGTCGTAACCCAATTTTTCCAGCGCCTTGCTGACCAGCAGCGTCTGGAACGTCTCTTCGGAAATGGTGCTTTGCACCGGCTGTACCGCGATCCCCTTGCCGGGTAAATCTGCCGCGCTCACGCTCTGTGAGCCAATCAGCGTCGTCAGGGCGAGAGCCCAGATGCCCATAGTGCGCATAGTGTTTCCCCTTTTTTCGATGTGGTGGTGTCATAGCCCGCCGGGGCCGCAGCCGCCGGCGGGAAAAGCGTCAGGCTTGTTTGATGAACGGGCGAGTCAGCAGCCCGATGGGGCCGCGGCGATACCAGCGGCCGATGCCTTTGCTGCGGCGATCGCGCCCCAGCGATTGGGTGAGGCGATCGAGAATGATCGCCAGGATCACGATGCCGACGCCGCCGACGGCGGCCAGGCCCATGTCCAGCCGGCCGATGCCGCGCAGCACCATCTGGCCCAAGCCGCCGACGGCGATCATCGAGGCAATGACGACCATCGACAGCGCCAACATCAGCGTCTGGTTAACGCCGGCCATGATGGTCGGCATCGCCAGCGGCAGCTGCACCTTGAACAGCAGCTGACGCGGGCTGGCGCCGAAGGATTCGGCGGCCTCGATCAGATCCTCCGGCACCTGCTTGATGCCCAGAATGGTCAGGCGCACGATCGGCGGCAGCGCGAAGATGATGGTCACCACCACGCCCGGCACGTTGCCGATGCCGAACAGCATGACGATCGGCACCAGATAGACGAAGGCCGGGGTGGTCTGCATGGCGTCGAGCAGCGGTCTAATCACCTTGGCGGCATGCTTGCTGCGTGCCAGCCAGATGCCGAGCGGCAGGCCGATAAGAATGCAGAAGAACAGCGCGGTCAGCACCAGCGCCAGCGTGACCATCGCCTGCGACCAGGCACCGATGGCGCCGATGGCGACCAGGGAGAGCAGCGTGGCGGCGCCCATGCCGAGCCCCGAGACCTGCCAGGCGAGCAGCGAGAACACCAAAATGGCGATCGGCGCCGGCATGCCCAGCAGCAATTGCTGGAAGCCGCTCAGGATCATGTCCACCGGCACGCGGATACCCTGGAACAGCGGGCGGAAGTGCAGCACCAGCCAGTCGATGCCTTGCGTAACCCAGGCATCGAACGGCACCCAGGCTTTGTGGAACGGATCGAGCAGGCTGAAGTGCTCCGGCTGCGCCGGGGCGCCGCTGAGCCAATCGGCGCCTGACGCGGCGGCGTCATGGGCGGCCGGCGGCGGCGCGCTGGACCAGGCGTCGCCGGCGTTGGCGGTGGCATCGTTTGCGGGTGCGGCGCCGGCATCGACCGGTGCGGTAGCCCAGGGATCTTGGGTTTGCGTGGTATCACTCATTGGCGGAGCCCTCCTTGTCCAACGCCTGCAGCAGCATGGCCTTGGAGATGATGCCGAGATAGTTATGTTCTTCGCACACCACCGGCACCGCGCACGGCGCCTGGGCGACCAGGGAGATCAGATCGCTGAGCGGCGTGTCGGCCGGCACGGCGGCGGGGGCCTCGAGCAGGGCATCGTCCAGCGTTTGATTGGCGGACAGCGCCTTTTTCAGCGACTCTATCGACACTACGCCGATAAATTTCTTCCCGCGTTCAACAACATAACCATAGTCCCGGTCCTCATCGCGCAGCAGCTGCAGCGCCGAACGGGGGCCAAAACCGGGGGTTTTGCGGATCAGCGTCACCGGGCGCCGTTGGGCGATATCCTTGGCGCTGAACACATGACTGATGTCCACGCCGCGGAAGAAGGTGCGTACATAGTCGTTGGCCGGGTTATTCAGGATCTCGTCCGGCGTACCGACCTGGATCACCTCACCGCCCTGCATGATGGCGATGCGATCGCCGATGCGCATCGCTTCGTCCAGATCGTGGGAAATAAACACGATGGTGCGTTGATGCTGGGCCTGTAATTTCACCAGCTCATCCTGCATTTCGGTACGAATTAACGGATCGAGCGCCGAGAAGGCCTCGTCCATCAATAATATATCCGGGTTATTGGCCAGGGCGCGGGCTAATCCCACGCGCTGGCGCATACCGCCGGATAATTCATCCGGATAAGACAGCGCATAATTCTCCAGCCCGACCTGACGCAGGGCGTCCAGCGCTTTTTCCTGGCGCTCCTGCAGCGGTATGCCGGCTAATTCCATACCGAAGGCGGTATTATTCAGGACATTCATGTGCGGCATCAGCGCGAATGACTGAAATACCATGCTGATCTTATTTCGCCGCACGGTACGCAGCGCGGTGTCGGATATTTTGGCGATGTCCTCACCGTCGATCAGCACCTGACCGCGGGTGGGTTCTATCAGACGATTGAGAAGGCGTACCAGGGTGGACTTGCCGGAACCGGAGAGCCCCATGATGACAAATATCTCGCCTTCTTCAATGGCCAGAGTGGCGTCTTTTACGCCGAGCGATAAGCCGGTTTTTTCAAACAGCCGATCTTTTGTCAGACCTTTATCCAGCAGTTTGAATGCGCGTTCCGGGTGTTCGCCAAATATCTTATACAGGTTCTTTACTTCGAGTTTAATTGCCATGCAATTTGCTGTTTCCTCTGGTTTAATTAAAACGACATGAGCTGTCCTTAGCAAAATAAAAGAGCTTTTTACCCTAACACAGTGAATATCTGAGACAACCCTGAATGTCGTTTAAATGGGGTATTAGTGGTTTACATCAAGGTTTTAATTAGTTATGGTAATTTGGCCCGTGACTCAAAATTGACGGCCGTTATTCGCCATAATGGATTGGTTTTGGGGGAAATAACGCGGCGTGAAGCAGGAGGATATTTCGCTTCTGCGCTTGCCGTTTGGATAATAAAAAACCCGACCAGAGGTCGGGCAAAAGTCATCAGTATTTCATCAGTTTTAACGACAGGTGCCGATATCGAGGGGGATATCGTCGGGCGCTATGTTACCGCCGTAATATGACAGCCAGATGGCAGCCTCAGGCCTTGCGATACAGCCGCCGCGGGTGGCCGATATTGCCGTACAGCATCTCCACCCGCACGAACTGGGTGGCGACGCAATATTCCAGATAACGGCGAGCGGTGGTTTTGCTGATGCCGACCTGTTCGACCACGTCTTCCACCGCATGCGCCACCGCCGGCTGGGCGATAAACAGCGCCTGCACCAGCTCCAGCGTGTTGGTTTCTATGCCTTTGGCGCTCGGCTCGCTGGAGAACTGCTTCGACTGCAGGTTGTACAGCGCATCGACATTGTCCTGATCGATGATTTTGAAGGTGCGCTGGGTCTGCACGAACTGCATGAAGCGCTCGAGCGAGTTGCGCAGCCGCTTGTAGGATACCGGCTTGATGATGTAGTCGAAGGCGCCGTTGCGGATCGCCTGGCTGCAGGTATGCATGTCGCTGGCGGCGGTGATGAAGATCACCGAGCAGGCGGGGTTCTTCACCGCCGGTTCTTCCATCAGCTCGATGCCCTGGCCGTCCAGCAGAAAGTTATCCAGCAGGATCAGCCGCGGCTGATGCGCATTGGCTTTGGCCCGCGCTTCGGCCAGCGTGGCGGCGTAAGCCACCACCCGCAGGTTGAAATTTTTCTCGATGAACTCCGCGTGCAGCGTCGCCAGTTGCGGCTCGTCTTCCACGATCAGAACGTCCAGTGTTTGGTGTGACATAATCGGGTGCTCAAAAAAAATCGGGTTATGGGTTTTATTTAGGGATAAATATAGAGAATATCGCGCCGTGCGGCTCGTTGTCCGACACTTCTATGCTGCCGTGCGCCTGCGCCACGTGGCTGGCGACCAGATGCAGGCCGATGCCGTGGTCGCTTTTATCCGCTTTGGTGGTCACGCCCTGTTCAAACAGCGTATCACGAATCTCCTCGGCGATGCCGGTGCCGCGATCCGCCACCTCGATCACCAGCTCGTCGCTGCCGTCGCTGATATAAAGCTCGATCGCTTCGTGCGGGGCCGGGCAGTGCAGCGTCGCCTCCACGGCATTATCCAACAGGTTACCGACGATCGACATCAGTTCGGTCTCATTCAGCGCCGCCGGGATCTGCCGCAGCTGGCAGGCCGGATCGAAGCGCAGCTCAATGCCTTTTTCTCTGGCGCTGGAGTATTTGCCCAGCAGCAGGCCGCACAGCGCCGCCGAGCTGAAGCGCTGCGAGATGAAATCGAGGATTTCCTGTGCGCCCTCCGACTGGGCCTCCACGTAGCGGATAGCCTCGTCGTAGCGCTGCATATGCAGCAGCCCGGCCAGCGTCGCGGTCCAGTTCAGCTGCTCGTGGCGCATGATGCGCAGGTTGTCGGCATAGCGTTTCACCTGGCTGAGCTGGCTGCTCAGGGTATTGATATCGTTCTTGTCGCGGAAACTGATCACCCAGCCTTGCAGTTCCTGTTCCTGCATGATGCGCACCCGGCTGGCGATCACCCGCACGTGGTTAAAGCGGCACACCTCGTCATGCGTATCCTGGCCCAGCTGCGCGGCGGCGAAGAAGTTCGGCTGCGCCTGGATCACGTCGCCGATCGGCCGGCCCAGCAAGCCGGCGGCGGGCTGGTGCAGATCCAGCAGCTCGCGCGCCGCATGGTTGATGGTGATGATCCGCATCTGCGGATCGATGGCGATCACCCCTTCATAGATGGCTTCCAGCAGCGCTTTTTGCTGGCGAACCAGCAGCGCGATCTCTTTCGGCTCCAGCCAGAACATCTGGCGCTTGAGGTTTTTCGACAGCAGCCAGGAAAAGACGAACAGGGCGATCAGCAGCAGGACGATGGAGCCGATAATTTGCGTCAACGTCCTGGCATTTAAATTATCGATATGCGATTTCAAATAGCCGACGGAAACGATGCCGATCACGCGATTATTTTCATCCACGATCGGCGCCTTGCTGCGCAATGAAACGCCAATGCCGCCCTTGCGAATGGAAATAATACTTTTTCCTTCCAGCACCTCTTTATTATCGCCGCCGATCATCGGCGTGCCCAGGCGGCCTTCATATTCGGAATGATAAAGGTGGCGGGCATGATTATCGCCGATGACGATATAACTGGCGTCGCTGCTGGCGCGGATTTTTTTCATCAGCGCGGCGATCCGGACGGCGTCGTTGTTCTCCACTGCGTCGACCAGCGAAGGAATGAGGGCGATTTCCCGCGCCTGTACCTGGGCGCGGGCGCCGAGATCGCGGTGCAGCTGCGCATCCAGCTGGTAATAGGTATAGGCGCCGATACAGGTCAGCAGCAGGCAGGAGAAGGCCACCAGGCACAGAAACAGCTTGATTTGAAATGAGAGTTTGAGGCGCATGGCGGTGCTTCACCGTAAAGAGATCCTGAAGCCTTACCCTATCACGAGAAGCGGGGTCTGTAATATTGCGCCCGATCAACTTGTGATCCCTCACACGGGATTAGAGTGAACCGGACGAGAATTGTTCGTCTGCGATAAAGTTGATAAGCTTTAAAATAAAAGCGGTATTAACACCATTAAAACCACGCCGGTTTTTACATAATCTTAATTAACCCCATAGAAACCATAACCACCATTAAAAACCCTTTTTAACTTTGAACATAATCACAGCAGATAATCCGTGCGCTTCTCTATGATGGCTGAACAAACTAATAAGAGGCCAGATTATGAGCACAACAGATGATTCTTACCTCGTAGCCAAAGGCAAGGCCGCCGATATTCCTCTGCGTGAGAAATGGTGGCGGATACTGGACAATTATAAAGTAGGGATTATTCCGTTACCGTTCTTTATTCTGGCCGGCGTATTGATTCTGCTCGACTGCCTGGAAGGCAAATTGCCGAGCGATATCGTGGTGATGGTGGCCACCCTGGCGTTCTTCGGTTTCGCCTGCGGCGAATTCGGCAAGCGCCTGCCGCTGATCGGCAAAATGGGCGCGGCGGCGATCTGCGCCACTTTCATTCCTTCCGCGCTGGTGCACTACGGCCTGCTGCCGGACGTGGTGGTGGAGTCGACCACCAAGTTCTACAAATCGACCAACATTCTTTATCTCTACATCTGTTGCATCATCGTCGGCAGCATCATGAGCATGAACCGCCAGGTGCTGATCCAGGGCTTCCTGCGCATCTTCATTCCGATGCTGTGCGGCGAGATCGTCGGCATGCTGGTGGGGATGGGCGTCGGCATGGCGCTGGGCCTGGAGCCGTTCCAGATCTTCTTCTTCCTGATCCTGCCGATCATGGCCGGCGGCGTGGGTGAAGGGGCGATCCCGCTGTCGATGGGTTACGCGGCGATCCTGCACATGGAGCAGGGCGTGGCGTTGGGGCGCATTCTGCCGATCGTGATGCTCGGCAGCCTGACTGCCATCGTCATCGCCGGCCTGCTCAACCAACTGGGCAAGCGTTATCCGCACCTGACCGGCGAAGGCAGCCTGATGCCGAGCAAGCAGGGCGACAGCGACATGAACGCGGTGGAAAAAATCAGCGGCAAGGTGGACGTCAGCACCATCGCCTGCGGCGCACTGCTGGCCATCCTGCTGTATATGGTAGGCATGCTGCTGCACCGTCTGATCGGTCTGCCGGCGCCGGTGGGCATGCTGTTCGCCGCCGTGGCGGTGAAGCTGGCGCACGGGGTGTCGCCGCGCATTCAGGAAGGTTCGCAGGTGGTGTACAAATTCTTCCGCACCGCCGTGACTTATCCGATCCTGTTCGCGGTCGGCGTGGCCATCACGCCGTGGCAGGAGCTGGTGGACGCGTTCACCGTACAGAATCTGATCGTGATCGTCACCACTGTCAGCGCGCTGGTGGCGACCGGTTTCTTCGTCGGCAAGAAAATCGGCATGCACCCTATCGACGTGGCGATTGTCTCCTGTTGCCAGAGCGGGCAGGGCGGCACCGGCGACGTCGCGATCCTCACCGCTGGCAACCGCATGTCGCTGATGCCGTTCGCCCAGATCGCGACGCGTATCGGGGGCGCTATCAACGTCTCGCTGTCGCTGCTGGTGTTGGCCAAGTTCTTCGTATAACTCCTATAAATCCTTAGCGTTACTTTGCCTTTCCCCGCCCCCGCGGGGATTTTTTTTGCCTGCGTGCCGGCCGTACGCGCGGGCAGGGATAATACCGGTTACGCTGCCTGTTTCATGGCGGCGTCGTACCAGGCGAAGTAGCGCTCTACGCCGCGGCGGCCGGATTCGATCAGCGCGCGTTTCTTCTCCTCGCTGATGCCGAACTCCAGCGTGCCGACGTCGAGCGTGTCGACATACACGGTGCGCTTCCAGTCGTCGCTGTCCAGGTGCACCTTGGTTTGGATGTCCAGCATCACGTTGGCCACCGCCAGGGTGAAGTCAAACAGGTTGTTGACCGGCGTGCGCGGGCCGGCCTGCCCGGCGGCCTGGGCGATTTCGCCGGCGGAGTCCAGGCGAAGGCCCAGGGTGCGGGTGTTGATGCGCTGGCTGGAACTGTCGATATAAGGCGGCGTGGCGGAAAAGTCATAGTCGAACAGCCGCACCGGGTAGTTGTCGATCATGCCGCCGTCGATGCACAGATCGCCCAGGGTATTGTTCTTGGCCACGAAGGCGAACGGGAACGACATCGAAATGCGCAGGCCGTCCGCCACGTTCATGCGCGGCGTGGTGCGATGCGAATAGACCTCGCGCTGGCCGCTGTTGAGGTTGGCGCCGATAAAGTAAATCGACTTGAACCCTTTCGTCGCCTTCATCGCTTCGAACTGCTCGAAGGTAATATCCGGCTTGCCGGTATATTGCTTGATAATATCGCGCGACCATTGATAGAAATAATCGCCGGGCGCGATGCCGTATTGATTGAACAGGCGGTAGGCGTCCTGGAGCGTACCGAAAAAGCCGCCGTTATAATCGAGGAATTTTTTAAAATCCATCGCCGACAGAATTTTGGTGACGTCCGCCGAGCTGCAGCCCAGGCCGACCAGCAGCGCGGCGATGGCGCCCGCCGAGGCGCCGGAGGTTTGCTTGATCTGCGGCATGATGCCTTTGGCTTCCAGCAATTCCAGCGCGCCGCCATAGGCGATGCCTTTTACGCCGCCGCCTTCAAAGACCAGATTTTCGAATTGATAGTTCATGATATTTCCTCACTCTTGGTTTAGGGAGTAAGGAAAATAACCAAGTGGCGAGCGAGAAAACATGGATTGGGGTTGTGTGGCTCGGCAAACAGAATTATTCATAATAAATATATTATTTATATATTTATCAAAGGCATTTATTAAACAGGCGCATCGGGCCTTTTGCGTCAATACTTAGCGCTGTCCAATTCTCGCAAGGAGTCATCATGTTCTGGAAACGTTGTCTGCTGGGCGCGGCGCTGGCCGTTATGTCATTACAGGCCGGGGCCGCCGCGCCGCAGGCCAAAACCCCGACGCCGGGATTTTACCGCATCATGCTGGGCAGCGTTGAAGTGACCGCGTTGTCCGACGGCGTCATTCGCCTGCCGGCGGACAAGCTGTTGCTGAACACCACGCCGCAGCAGATCGCCGCCGGGTTGGCCGAGCGGCATCAAAGCCTGCCGGTGGTCACCTCGGTCAATGCCTATCTGATCAATACCGGCGACAAGCTGGTGATGATCGACAGCGGTGCCGGCCAGCTGCTGGGCGACGGCCTGGGCAAGCTGGTGGATAACCTGCGCGCGGCGGGCTACCAGCCGGAGCAGGTGGATGAGATCTACCTGACCCACATGCACCCGGATCACCTCGGCGGCCTGGCGCACGACGGCAAGGCGGTATTCCCCAATGCGGTGGTGCGCGCCGCCAGCCAGGACGCGGACTTCTGGCTGAGCGCCGACCAGCTGAAAAGGGCCAATGCGGAAAATAAAAGCAACTTCGAAAGAGCCCAGGCGGCGATCAAGCCTTATCAGGCGGCCGGGCACTTTAAGCCATTCAACGGCGACGGCGAGCTTTCGCCGGGCATCGCCGCCTTTGCCGCCCACGGGCATACGCCGGGCCACAGCGTCTATCAGGTGACGAGCCAGGGCAAAAAGCTGCTGTTGCTGGGGGATCTGATCCACGTAGCGGCGGTGCAGATGCCGCATCCGAAGGTGGCTATCAGCTTTGACAGCGACGCTAAGGCGGCGGTCGCTCAACGGCTGCGGGTGTTCGGCGACAGCGCGCGGCAGAGCGAGCTGGTGGGTGGTGCGCACCTGTCGTTCCCGGGGTTGGGCTACCTGAACCGCCAGGGCGAAGGGTACAACTGGGTGCCGCTGAATTACGGCGCGCTGTAACGCACTCGGTCACTACCGATTGCGCTCGGCGAATACCCGGCTGAACCAATCGAGAAACACGCGCACCCGCGGCGACAGCTGGCGGTTGCGCGGATAAAGCAGCGAGACCGGCATCGGTGGAGAAGGCCAATCCGGCAGCAGCGGCAACAGGCTGCCGTCGGCCAGATCGCCACGCAGGTGATAGCGCGGCACCTGAATGATGCCCAACCCGGCGCGGGCGGCGGCGACCAGGCTCTCCGCCGCGCTGACCGACACCGTCGCCGGCAGCGTGATGGGCTGCGCTTGCCCCGCCACTGTGAACGCCAGCGGCATCAGCGCACCGGTCGCCGAAGAGCGAAAGCCCACCATGCGGTGATGGCGCAGATCGTCCAGGCTTTGCGGCGTGCCGAAGCGCTGCAGGTAGGCCGGGGCGGCACAGGTCACCTCTTCCAGCTCGCCCAGGCGGCGCGCCACCATGTCGCTGTCCCGCGGTTTGCCGACGCGCACCACGCAGTCGATGCCTTCCCGCAGCGCGTCCACCAGCCGATCGCCTTCGCTCATATAGAGCTCAATATCCGGGTATTGCGCCAAAAAATCAGGCAAGTCGGGCAACAGAAAATGGCGCGCCAGCGTGCCGTGCACCTCGATGCGCAGCAGCCCGCGCGGTTTGGCGCCGGCGAACGCCATCTCCGCCTCTTCGATGTCCGCCAGAATGCTCAGACAGCGCTGATAGTAGGCTTCGCCGTCCAGCGTCGGGCTGACGTGGCGGGTGGTGCGCTGCAGCAGCCTGACCTGCAGCCGGGCTTCGAGCTGTTTGATGGCGTCGGTCACGGTGGAGCGCGGCAGGTTCAGATCCTGCGCCGCCTGGGTAAAGCTACGTTGTTCTACCACGCGGGTGAACAGGCGCATGGCGTCGATTCTGTCCATAATTGTTCGTTTATTTCGGATAGTGATAACGAAGAATAGGGGATTATTCGTCGTATCGAAAGGTGCATGATGACAACTCACTGACCCAGGAGGAGAGACTTATGCAGCACGCCACTCAACGCGTCGCCATCGTCACCGGCGCATCGCGCGGCATCGGCGCCGCCATTGCCGAGCGTCTGGCCGCCGACGGTTTTACCGTCATCATCAACTATTCAGGCAACCCGGTGCCGGCCGATGAACTGGTGCGCAAGATAGAACTGGCGGGCGGCCGCGCGCTCGGCGCCAAAGCCGACGTCAGCGATGCGGCTGCGGTTTCCCGATTGTTCGACAGCGCCGAACAGGCGTTTGGCGGTGTCGACGTGCTGGTCAACAACGCCGGGGTGATGGTGCTGGCACCGGTGGCGGACATGCGCGATGAAGACGCGGATCGCCTGATCGACATCAATCTGAAAGGCAGCTTCAACACGATGCGCGAGGCGGCGAAGCGCCTGCGCGACAGCGGCCGCATCATCAACTTCTCCTCCAGCGTGGTGGGGCTGCTGCAGCCGGGGTACGGCATGTATGCCGCCAGCAAGGCGGCGATCGAGGCGCTGACCAGCGTGCTGGCAAAAGAGCTGCGCGGCCGCAATATCACGGTGAACGCCGTTGCGCCGGGGCCGACCGCGACCGGGCTGTTCCTCGACGGTAAAACCCCGGAGCTTATCGAGCGGCTGGCGAAGATGGCGCCGCTGGAGCGCCTGGGCACGCCGGAAGATATCGCCGCGGCGGTGGCCTTCCTCGCGGGGGCCGACGGCGGCTGGATCAACGGCCAAACCCTGCGCGCCAACGGCGGCATCATCTGATTGGCGACGCGCCGCCGCAGGATCGGGTATCCTGTGGCGGCACACATCACATCAAGGGCGATTTATGGCGGGCGACAATCAGCAGTTTCATCCCGGCGTCAGGTCGCCCTGCGTCAGCCTGTGCCGGATCGACGACGAAACCCAGCAGTGCCGCGGATGCCGGCGCACGCGGGCGGAGATCGCCGCTTGGCCGACCGCCAGTGACGCGGAGAAACGCGCTATTTGGCGGCGGCTTGAGCTGCGTCAGTGGGTGAAATAATCCCCAGCATTATTGCGATTGCGCTGCCAGACTCCATGTAGCACTATTGAGCTACATGTGATTGACCGACGTTGGGAGCGATTATGTCGACGACGACCATCCGTATTCCAGATGAGCTTAAAGCCCGAGTCGCCGCCGTCGCCGAGCAGGCTGGCGTGACGTCTCACAGCTTTATTTTGCAGGCCATAGCGGAGAAAACGCAGCAAGAAGAGTTGCGCCGCGACTTTGAGAATGAAGCGGAAAAACGCTATGCCAAGATCATTGCGACGGGAGAGACTGTCTCTTGGAAAGAGATGCGCGGTTATTTGGAAAATTACGCAGCGGGTAACACTGACGCTGTTAAACCTCCGGTTAAAAAATTGGGGCGCTGATGGCAAACGTCGAGTTGGCGCCAGAGGTCAGGGATGATATCGAACGTATTCTCGCTCATTTGGCTCAGCATGGTGCCGCGGATTCAGGGCGGCGCATTCAGGAAATCATCCAGGCGATTGCGGTATTGGAACATAACCCATTGATCGGACGAGCCCTTGGCGCAGGGCTGCGTGAATTGACTATTGGGCAGCAAGCTCGCGGTTATTTGGCGCTCTACAAATATATCCCTGATATCGATACGGCGTTTGTTCTGGCGATCCGTAGTCAGAAAGAACAAGGGTATTGAATGCACGATACCGGCCTGAAAGACCGGTATCGTTGTCATGCCGTCAGAAATCCCAGTCCTCATCCTCGGTGTTGACCGCCTTGCCGATGACGTAAGACGAACCGGAGCCGGAGAAGAAGTCGTGGTTTTCATCGGCGTTCGGCGACAATGCCGATAAGATCGCCGGGTTGACCTCCGCCATCGCCGGTGGGAACAGCGCTTCATACCCCAGATTCATCAGCGCCTTGTTGGCGTTGTAGTGCAGGAAGGTCTTCACGTCTTCCGTCCACCCGACGCCGTCGTACAGCTCCTCGGTGTAACGCACCTCGTTGTCGTACAAATCCTGCATCAGGTCGAAGGCAAAGTTTTTCACCTGCCGGCGCCGCGCGGCGTCCACTTTCTCCAGCCCTTTCTGGAACTTATAGCCGATGTAGTAACCGTGCACCGCCTCGTCGCGAATGATCAGGCGGATCAGATCGGCGGTGTTGGTCAGCTTGGCGCGGCTCGACCAGTACATCGGCAGATAAAAGCCCGAATAGAACAGGAACGACTCGAGGAACACGCTGGCAACCTTCTTCAACAGCGGATCGTCGCTGCGGTAGTGGGCCAGAATGATGCCGGCCTTTTTCTGCAGCGCGCGGTTTTCCTCGCTCCAGCGGTAGGCGTCGTCCACGTCCGGCGTTTGGCACAGGGTGGAGAAGATTGAGCTGTACGAGCGGGCGTGTACCGCCTCCATAAAGCTGATGTTGGAGTACACCGCCTCTTCGTGCGGCGTCAGCGCATCGGCGATCAGGGCCGGCGCGCCGACGGTGTTCTGGATGGTGTCCAGCAGCGTCAGCCCGGTAAACACCCGAATGGTCAGCTGCTGCTCCTTCGGCGTCAGCGTGGCCCAGGAGGGGATATCGTTGGACAGCGGCACCTTCTCCGGCAGCCAGAAGTTGGAGGTCAGGCGGTTCCATACCTCCAGATCCTTGTCGTCTTCGATGATGTTCCAGTTGATGGCGCGTACCAGCGGCGCCGATGTTAGGGTCGTCATAAGTTGCCTCACAGCGAGCAGGACACGCAGCCCTGCACCTCGGTGCCTTCCAGCGCCATCTGGCGCAGGCGGATGTAGTAAATGGTCTTGATGCCTTTGCGCCAGGCGTAGATCTGCGCGCGGTTGATATCGCGGGTGGTGGCCGTATCGCGGAAGAACAGCGTCAGCGACAGCCCCTGATCGACGTGCTGCGTGGCGGCGGCGTAGGTATCGATGATCTTTTCCGGGCCAATCTCGTAGGCATCCTGGTAATACGCCAGGTTGTCGTTGGTCATGTAGGGCGCCGGGTAGTAAACGCGGCCGATCTTGCCTTCCTTGCGGATCTCGATGCGCGAAACGATCGGGTGGATGCTGGAGGTGGCGTTGTTGATGTACGAGATGGAACCGGTCGGCGGCACCGCCTGCAGGTTCTGATTGTACAGCCCGTGCAGCATCACCGACTGGCGCAGCGCGCGCCAGTCGTCGCGGCCAGGAATGGCGATGCCGGCGGCGGCGAACAGCTCGCGCACCCGCTCGGTCTGCGGCAGCCAGTCGCGTTCGGTGTACTTGTCGAAGTACTCGCCACTGGCATAGCGGGAGTGTTCAAAACCGTCGAAGGCGCCGCCGCGCTCGATCGCCAGCCGGTTCGAGGCGCGAATGGCGTGATAGGCCACGGTATAGAAATAGAGGTTGGTGAAGTCGATGCCTTCTTCCGAGCCGTAGAAAATGCGCTCGCGCGCCAGGTAACCGTGCAGGTTCATCTGGCCCAGGCCGATGGCGCGGGCGCTGCGGTTGCCCTCGGCGATCGACGGCACCGAGCGGATATCGCTCATGTCGGCCACCGCGGTCAGCGCGCGGATCGCGATCTCGATCGCCTTGCCGAAGTCCGGCGCGTCCATGGTTTTGGCGATGTTCAGCGAGCCGAGGTTGCAGGAGATGTCCTTGCCGATGCGATCGTAGCTCAGATCCTCGTGATACGTGCTGGCGCGGTTGACCTGCAGGATCTCCGAACACAGGTTGCTCATGTTGATGCGCCCGGCGATCGGATTTTCCCGGTTGACCGTGTCCTCGAACATCACGTACGGGTAGCCGGATTCGAACTGGATCTCCGCCAGCACCTGGAAGAACTCGCGCGCGTTGATGCGCGACTTGCGGATGCGCTTGTCGTCCACCATCTCGCGGTACTTCTCGCTGACGGCAATCTCCGAAAACGGCACGCCATACACCCGTTCGACGTCGTAGGGCGAAAACAGGTACATCTCTTCGTTGTTCTTCGCCAGCTCGAAGGTGATATCCGGGATCACCACCCCCAGCGACAGCGTTTTGATGCGGATCTTCTCGTCGGCGTTTTCCCGTTTGGTGTCGAGGAAACGCAGAATGTCCGGGTGGTGGGCGTTGAGATACACCGCGCCGGCCCCCTGGCGCGCGCCGAGCTGGTTGGCGTAGGAGAAGGCGTCTTCGAGCATTTTCATGATCGGAATGACGCCCGAGGACTGGTTCTCGATGCGCTTGATTGGCGCGCCCACCTCGCGAATATTGCTCAGTAGGAAGGCCACGCCGCCGCCGCGTTTCGACAGCTGCAGCGCGGAGTTCACCGCCCGCCCGATCGATTCCATATTGTCTTCGATACGCAGCAGGAAGCAGGAGACCAGCTCGCCGCGCTGGCGTTTGCCGCAGTTGAGGAAGGTTGGGGTGGCCGGCTGGAAGCGGCCGGAAATCATCTCCTCCACCAGATCCTGCGCCAGCCCGGTGTCGCCCGCCGCAAGCCGCAGCGCCACCATGCATACCCGATCTTCGTAGCGCTCCAGATAGCGTTTGCCGTCGAAGGTTTTCAGCGTATAGCTGGTGTAGTACTTGAAGGCGCCGAGGAAGGTCTCGAAGCGGAATTTTTTGGCGTAGGCCTGCTGGAACAGCTGCTTGATAAACGGGAATTCGTACTGCGCCAGCACCTGCGGCTCGTAGTAGCCTTCCTCCACCAGATAGCGCAGCTTTTCCTCCAGGTTATGGAAGAACACGGTGTTTTGGTTGACGTGCTGCAGGAAGTAGTGCCGCGCCGCCAGCCGATCTTTATCGAACTGGATCCGGCCTTCCGCATCGTAAAGATTGAGCATCGCGTTGAGCGAATGGTAATCCAGCGCGCCCGTCTCGGGCCTGGTCAGTTCTGTCGTTGCCAAAATGCGGTTACTCCCTGTCGAACGTTTTCAACGTCTTGCGCGGTGCCGAGCAGCTCGAAGCGGTACAAAAAAGGCACCTGGCATTTTTTGGCGATGATGTCGCCGGCGATGCCGTACGCTGCGCCGAAGTTGGTGTTCCCGGCGGCGATGACGCCGCGCAGGTATGAACGGTTTTGCGGAACGTTGAGAAAGCGGATGACCTGGATCGGCACCGCGCCGACGGCGCTGCCGCCGCCATAGCTGGGCACGATCAAGATATAGGGTTGTTCCATCAGCAATTTGCTGCGGGCTCCGGCGATCGGAATGCGGATCGCCGGCAGGCCCAGTTTCTCAACGAACCGATGGGTGTTCTCCGAGCTGCTGGAGAAATAGACCAGCGGATTCATCGGCGGGCCTCAGCAGGTGAGCGCCAGCGCGCCGATCTTGTCCGGCCGGAACCCGGACCAGTGATCGTCACCGGCGATAATCACCGGAACTTGCTGATAACCTAAGGATTTAACGTGGTTCAGCGCCTGCTGATCCTGGGTGAGATCGATCACCTGATAATCAATCCCCTGTTTATCAAATGCACGATAGGTGGCGTTGCACTGGACACAGTCCGGCTTACTGTAAATAATAATGCTCATGATTCGCATTTACCTTTAGGCTGAAGGAAAGGCGGACAAGTCAGATAACGGAGCATCGTTCCTGGCGTTTCTGACGGCGTTATCAACCGAACGACATTCCCTGCGGCTGACTCATAAAATACTATATATTGATGTTTGTTTTATCAACCACGCTATATATGGTGTTTTGTGAGGTTTTGCGTGCAGGCCGCGTCGGGGCTGGAAAAGGCGAGGGAAAAAATTTTTGCGGGTGAGAAATTCCCCCTCTCAGTGAAGAGGGGGAATCGAGCGCATTACTGACGCATGCTGACGGCCAGACGATTGAAGGCGTTCATGATGCTGATGGCGAAGGTCAGATCGGCGATCTCGGTATCGCTGAAGTGCGCTTTCAGCGCCTCGAAAGCGCTGTCCGGTGCGCCGGTGGCGGCGATCAGCGTCACCGACTCGGCCCATTCCAGCGCGGCGCGTTCGCGCTCGCTGAACTCATGGCTGACGCGCCAGCCCGCCAGCGTATCCAGCTTGGCATGGCTGAAGCCGCTTTCGCGCAGCGCTTTGCCGTGCATATCCAGGCAGTAGGCGCAGCCGTTGATCTGCGAAACGCGCATAAACATCAACTCGATGGTCGCCTTGTCCAGGGTACCTTTCTCCAGCGCCATCAGCGCGCTTACCATATTTTTGTACGGGGCGGGCGCCAGCTCGGCATAGTTCAAACGTTGCTTAATCATGGTCAACCTCAATCGGTAGTAACGAAATCATGGCGCTACTTTAGCGGCCTTATGGTCTATGCTATAGGGCCATAAAATGATTATTTAACCGGGCCATGATGCCATCTTTCCTGACCTCACTGCGGCTGGACAACCGGCTTGCGGAACCGCTGTACCGGCAGATTTACCTGCGGATTAAAGACGCCATCGCCCAGGGCAGCCTGGCGGCGGGCAGCCGGTTACCTTCGGTGCGCGGGTTGGCGAGCGATCTGGGCGTGGCGCGCGCCACGGTGGAAAGCGCCTACGCGCAGCTGATCGCCGAAGGTTTCTTGCAGAGCCGTGGGCAGGCGGGCACCTATGTCTCGCCGCAGCTGCCGCACGTGCCGCCGGGTGCGGTATCTGCTGCGCCGCCGTTAGCGGCGATGGCGCCCGATCCGCTGCAGCCGCAGGGCATGCTGCAGCCCTTCCAGCTGGGCGTGCCGGCGCTGGACGCGTTTCCAAGGGCGCTGTGGCAGCGCATTGTCGCCCGCCAGCTGCGCGGTTCCACGGTGGCTTCCCTGGCGCTGCCGCCGGCCAGCGGCCTGCCAGAGCTGCGTGAGGCGATCGCCCATTATCTGCATTTGTCGCGCGGTATCAGCTGCAGGCCGGAGCAGGTTTTCCTCTGCGCTGGCTATCCGGCGCTGTTGGACTGGGTGGTGGAGACGCTGTTGCACGCCGGCGACGCGGTATGGATCGAAGATCCCGGCTATCCGGTTACGCGCCCGCTGCTGCGGGCCGCCGGTGTCAGGCCGGTCGCCGTGCCGGTGGATGAACAAGGCATGGACGTGGCCGCCGGTATGCTGACGGCGCCTGAGGCGCGGCTGGCGGTGGTGACGCCGACCCATCAAAGCCCGCTCGGCGTCACGCTCAGCCTGGCGCGGCGCATGGCGCTGCTCGACTGGGCGCAGCAGCGCGAAGCCTGGATCCTGGAAGATGACTACGACAGCGAGTTTCGCTATCACGGGCGGCCATTGCCGCCGCTGAAAAGCCTCGATGTTCAGGGGAGGGTGTTGTACGCCGGCACCTTCAGCAAAACGCTGTTCCCGGCGCTGCGCATGGCTTACCTGGTGGTGCCCGCCGACCTGACGGAGGCCTTTGCACGCAGCAGCCGGCTACGTGGCTGCGGCTGTCCGCCGCTGCTGCAGGCCGGCGTGGCGGATTTTATCCGGCAAGGACATTTCTACCGCCACCTGAAACGCATGCGGCCGCTGTACCGCCAGCGGCGCGAGTGGCTGACGCAGGCGCTGGAACGGCAACTGGGGACGTGGCTGACAGCGGTGCCGCAACAGGGCGGCATTCAACTGTTGGCCCGGCTGCGTGACGGGGTGGCGGATACGCCGTTGGCGGCGCAGGCGTTGTCGGACTGGCGAATCGACCATCCGGCGGGGCAGGGGTTACTGCTGGGGTTCGCCAATTTCACTCGGCAAGAGGAGACGGAGCGGGCGGTGCAGGGGCTGGCGCAGCTGTTCAAACGTCTAAATTAAACGGCCCGCGATTTCCGCGGGCCAGACGCACATCTGTTTTATCTTTATGACTGCAGGGGTGTTAACGCCGGGCCAGCAGCACGCCGAGCACGATGCCGACGGCGGCACCGATCCCTACGCCCTGCCAAGGTTTGTCACGCACATAGCTGTCGGCTTGATCGACCGCGTCGCGCGCATGCTGTGTCAGACTGGTAGAGCCATTGAACCGCGCCCGGGCGTCGCGCAGTACGCCTTTCGCCTTACTGTGCAGCTCTTTCAGTTCCTCTTTGGTCTTGTCACCGGACTCACGCAACACTTCATCCAGCGTATCGGCCAACAGAGTGACGTCCTGATCGATATCGCGTTCTGTTCTTTCCGCTTTCTTAAACATTCAGCTCTCCATTTCGACACATGTCTTTTAAGTGTAGACCATGCCGAGATTTGTGTGGTCGATCACGCAAAAAAACGATGATTTCACCGGCGTTAGCAGCCGGCGGCGATAAAATCGCCGTTGGCGCTGACCGGGATCACCGAATTGAACAACACCAGCGCGAACAGGATCACGCCGCCGAGCAGCACGGCGATGCGCGGCGCCAGCGCCAGCCGCCGGCGCGCAGGATCACCATCAGGCCGAAGGCGGCGATGAAGACCGCGCTGCCTTTTTCCACCCAGTAACGGCTGAGGCTGAGATCGCCCATCGACAGGTTGAGCGCCACCGCCAGCACCACCACGAACACAATGGCGACCACGCCTTGCATCAGGCTGCCCAGCAGGGTGATCGCCCGGCTGGCGTTCAGCCGTTCGCGGTGGGTGGCCAGATAAGTGGTGATGACGAACTTGCCGTGGCAGGGGCCGATGGAGTGCAGGAAGCCGTAAGCGAAACTGGCCAGCGTCAGCATCAGCCCGCCGCTGTATTGCTGGTTGCGCTGCTGCAGCAGATAGAGCACCAGATAGCGGTGCATGTAAATCTGGAAGGTAATGCAATACTGCACGAAGTCCGCCCAGTGACGCACGAACAGATAGAGCAGCGCCAGCAACAGACCGGCGAGTGCCAGACCGGTGAGGCGGCCTGGCATGTACTTCAGCGAGGCAGTTTTCATCGCGTGAGTGAACCCTGTGCCGAGGGGGGGATTCCTTCAGCATATATCTGCCGATTCGGTTCACAAGCGCCGTTCACAAACGTTGTACATTTGGTTACTCGGCGAAACCAATCACTCACGGAAACGGCCGTTTGATTCCACTAGTATCTGTTTCAACGGCTCCACCGGAGCTTACCGAAACAACACTCTGAGGATTTAAAGATGAAAAAAGTATTAGCGCTGATCGTTGCTGCCACTATGGGTCTGTCTTCTGTTGCTTTCGCTGCTGATACTGCAGCTACTGCTCCGGCTACCACCACCGCGCCAGCTGCGACCACCACTACCGCTGCGCCAGCGGCTGCTGCTGAAAAAGCGCCAGCTAAAGCAACGCACCACAAGAAAGCTAAGCACCACAAAAAAGCGCCAGCCCAGAAAGCTCAGGCCGCTAAAAAGCACCACAAAAAAGCGCCAGCTCAGAAAGCCCAGGCTGCTAAAAAACACCACAAAAAAGCGCCAGTGCAGAAAGCTCAGTCCGCTAAAAAACACCACAAAAAAGCCGGTAAAAAAGCTTAATTAAGTGATGTTTGCGGAACCGAAAGGTTCCGCACTCTCCAGCCCGTACTCCAGACACCCGGTTCTTCCGGGTGTCTTCTTTTGAGGCGACGAACGATGATCAATCGCTATCTGTTTGAAGTCATTTTCAGTGCGGTAACCCTGTGCGGGGTGATCGTCGGTTGGGAACTGTTTTTGGCCGGCAGCTTTCTGTAATTATTGCGCTGCGGCGGTTTCGTGCAAATGCCGCCAGACGAGTACGTTGGGCTGACGTTCAAAGACCACCGTGGAATAGCGCAGCGTGGCGCTTTGCCCCGGCAGGCTCTGTTTTTCCCGGTAGCTGACTACCGCGCCCGTCGGCCATTCGGCCACCAGCTTCATCTCTTCTATCTCGATTTCCAATCCCGGTTTGGCGGCGCGATGCGCGCGGAAAAAGGCGCACAGCGCGGCAAAATCCAGCGGAGCGCCGTTCAGCGCGATCATGCTGAAATCCGGCGTAAAGCGCGCCAGCAGCGCTTGTTCCTCGCCAGCCCCTTTGCCCAGCCAGCGTTCAATGGCGATGTGGGCGTCGATCACTTCGGTAAAGTACGGGTTCATAAAGCATCCTGTTGAGCGTTGAGTTGGCGCACGATGGCGCGGTTGGCGAGGCGCAGGCACAGCAGCAGCGGGATAAATACGCTGGCGCCCGCCAGAATGAAGCAGGTGCGGTAGGCCGCCGCGGGCGGCAGCCCGGTCAGCAGCAGATTCAGCAGCAGGCTGAGCAGCGCCACGCCGAGGCAAAAACTGATCTGGCGGTTGATGTTCCACAGCGCGCTGGCGTCCGCCAGCTGAGCGTCGGGGATCTGCAGGAACGCGCTGCTCTGTGCGGTGCTGCTGCACAGGCTGCCGCCAAATCCCATCAGTGCGAAGGCGGCGATCTGCAATGCGTGCTGCCCGGCCTGATCGATCTGCGCCAGCGTCAGCATGCCGGCGCCTTGCAACAGGCAGCCGGCGATCAGCAGCGGCCGCGGGCCGAGGCGATTAAAGGTTTTGCCGGTCAGCGTGATGGCCAGGAACGACGCCAGCGCCCAGGGCAGCATCAGGCCGCCGACCTGGGCGGCGGCCATCCCCAGCTGGTTTTGCAGATACAGCATCGCCACCAGGCTGACGCCGATGAACAGGCCGGGAATGCACAAGTAAACCGCCATGGCGTTGCGCAGCAGCGGATCGCCGACCAGCCGCAGGTTCAGCAGCGGCTGCGGGGTGCACAGGCTATGGCGCAGATAGTACGCCAGCACCAGCAGGCCGGCGGCCAGCAGCGCCGCGCCGGAAGCCTGATGACCGGCCTCGCTCAGCCGGGTCAGGCCGAGCAGCAGCAGCGTCAACCCTGCGCAGGCGCTCAGCAGTCCTTTGCCGTCGAGCGGTTTACGCATCGCCGTCGACGTTTCCGCGCGCAGCCACAGGGCCGCCAGCGCCAGGGCCACGGCCGCCAGCGGCAGGTTGGCGAAAAAGACCCAGCGCCAGTCCAGCCGATCGACGAGCCAGCCACCCAGCGCCGGTGACAGCGCCGGCGCCAGCAGCCCCACCAGCATGATGGCCGCCGACAGCCCGGCGCGTTCATGGCTGCGGTACAGCTGGTAGGTCAGCGTTTGGCCGATGGGGATCAGCAAGCCGCCGCCCATGCCCTGCAGGGTGCGCCAGCCGATCAGCGCGCCGATGCTGTCGGCGTTGCCCGCGCCGAGGGTCGCCAGCATGAACAGCGCCAGCGACAGCAGGAACACCCGCCGCCCGCCGATGCGCTGCGCCAGCCAGGCGCTGAGGGGGATCACCAGCGTCAGGCCGAGAATATAGCCGTTGCTAACCCACGCCAGTTGGCTGACCGACGCCCGCATCGCCTGGCCGATGGCGGGGTAGGCGACGTTGGCGATAAACATATTGATCAGATCGACGAAAAAGCCGAGCAGATAGACGATTGCCACTTTGCTGCGATAAGACATGGTGCCTCCGGTTGAAGGCGAGCAGTGTATCGGGGGGAAAAGTGCGGATAAATCGGCGGCGGGCGATTACACTGTCAAAATTATTTTGACAATAAGGGCGGCGAAATGCTGAATTTGCAGCGCCTGGCGATCTTCGCGGCGGTGGTGGAAGCGGGCAGCTTTACCGCGGCGGCGGCGGCGCTGGGGCAAACCAAGGCGGTGGTGAGTTTTAACGTCAAACAGCTGGAGAATGAGCTGGGGGTGTCACTGCTGGCGCGCAGCACCCGGCGGCTGTCGCTGACCGACGCCGGCGAACGCTTTTACCAGCGCAGCCTGCAGCTGCTGCAGGAGGCGGAAAACGTGCTGGACGACGTGCGCCGCGATCATCACGGGCTGAGCGGCGTGCTGCGCATCACCAGCACGCCGGAGTACGGCGCGCAGGTGGTGGTGCCGGCGCTGGCGGCTTTTTCGCGGCAGCATCCGCGGCTGCGCATCCAGCATGTCTCTTCTTCTTATCATGCCGATCTGATCTCGGAGCGCTTTGACGTGGCGATCCGCCTGGGCCAGCTGGCGGATTCCAGCCACCGCGCGGCGTTGATCGACAGCTTCGCCATTTTTCCGGTGGCGGCGCCGGGTTATCTGGCCGACCGGCCGATTCATTCGCTGACGGATCTGGCGCAGGCGCAGTGGATCGCCCACAGCCGGCTCAGTTCACCGCTCAGCTGGCTGGTGGCCACGCCGCAGCGCGAAGCGGTGCTGTTCAAGGTCGCGGATGCTGCCACGCTCACCGGTGACAGCGCCGCGGCATTGCTGGCGTTCGCCCTGCATGGCACCGGGGTGGCGCTGCTGCCGGCGTGGCTGGCACAGCCCGAAATCGACGCCGGCCGGCTGCAGCGGTTGCTGCCGGATCACCGTTTCCCCGAGCAGAGCATCTATGCGCTCTACCCGAACACCCGCCATGTGCCGGAAAAGGTGCGGGCGTTTATCGATTTTCTGCGCGCGCGGGTAGCCAGGGGCGAATGAACGGCAATATTGCCGCCACCGTTTGCTGATGTACCCATGCACGTTGGGCAGGCGTGGTTGCGCATAGTACCTCTGCTTCCTGTTCTTCAGAGGCCAAAATTTTGCGGCCGTTGGGTTGGCAAATGGGTAAGAAATCGAAATGATTGCCGCGGGTTAATCGCTGTGCGCGGATAGGCTGTTCAGCGCCGTTAGCTGCCAGCGACGCCCCACCCAAACGCGAGCCTTTCTCGCTTGGCAGATAGTTTTGCGGTTCGATAATCAACAAGGGTGCGTTTAGGTGATGCAAACTCTCCGGCCGCAGATAGGGCACCATGCCGGGATCGAGGGCGACGGCAAAGCGGATGCGCGGGTCGGTATAATCGGCATCGAACCGATCGGCGGTGACCTGCGTCAGGTCAACCCTGGCCTGGGTATAGAACCGGCAATTGGGTGACTGCGGCCGTTGCCGACAACCGGCGATGAAATCTGCCAGTCTGACTCTGCCGCCGATGGCCGCGATGGCGCTGTAACCGCCCTTGGAGTGGCCGACAACGCCGATGGCGTGAGGGTTGACGAGAGCAGCCCAGCGAGGGGAGGCGCCGATCGCGTCAATCAGCGCGGAGATATCTTCGGTTTGCCGCCAAAGATTGATGGACTGCGCCGGGACTGAGTCGCCGGTGGTACTGCCGGGTGAGTTGGCGGCAATCACCACCACGCCCTGGCTAACCAGCGCTGCCGCCAGCCAGGCCTGGCTGGTATTGTTCCCTCCGCTGCCGTGACTGAACACCACCAAGGGAAAGGTGCCCTTGGCCGGTGGTGCGTCAATTTGGCCGGCAATACCGGTGAATACCGGATTGGCACCGACGTTTTGTCGTGGGCCTTCGGCCTCGGTGGGATAATAAATACGGCTGGCGAGCGTGCGCGAATCCCGGGAAAACGCTTCATCATGAATGGCGATCTGATAAGGCGATGCGCTGGCCGTCGTGCACAACAGCAGCCACAGAGACAGTAACTTTTTCATCTTCACATCCTCATTACGACAAAAGCGCAAAGGTGACATCGGCTGTGCCTCTCCGCGACCTCGATCGCGATTAAGGTCGTTAAATTATTGTTTTAACAGACTTCACGCCATACACTTTTCCGCTTCGTCTCTTTGGATAAGGCGTAATGAATGCCGCTCATTCCCGTTACCTTTTTGTTCAGCCTGCTGTGCTGCGGGCTGTTGCTTCGCCTTGGCCGGCCCAGCGCCCGGCGTTGGGTTTTCCAGCTGTTACTGCTGCTGTGCGCATGGCAAAGCCTGCTGGTGGGGTTGCGTTACGGTTACGACTTAACGCAGTTCAATCGGTTGCAGCCAATTGGCGCCGTCATGATCCCGGTGCTGGTCTGGCTGGCCTTCCGGGTGAGCACGCAGGGGCGATTGCGGCTTGCCGATGTCTGGCATTTTGCGCCCTTATGCCTGACGCTGTTGGCCAGCTGGTATGCGCCAGTTTGGTTGGATGCGTTGATTATTGCCGCCGATGCGGGTTACGGTGTGGCCTTGTGGTGTGCACTGCGCGGCGGTGAGAATAGTTTGAAGCAGGTGGCGTTGGCGGAAAGCTGGCTCTGCTGCCGTCTGTGGCGTGGGTTAGCCATTTTATTGTTCACCGTCGCGATAGCGGAGCTGATCATTACCCTCGATTTTGCCTGGTTTGGCGGGCGACATGCCGGCCTGTTGGTGACGGTCGACACTCTGCTGCTTACGTTGGGCGTGTACCAGGTCTTGTCCCGCACCCGGCCGGCGGAGCAACCGGTCGAGGAAACGCCGGAGCCTGTTAAAGTCGTCGCAGTGAATGATGACCAGATCCACCACTGGTTTGTTCAGGTGCAACAGCGATTGCTGAAAGACGATCTTTATTTGCAACCGGAGCTGAATTTGGCGCTGTTGGCGCGCAAAAGTGGATTGCCGGCGCGCCGGGTGTCGCAGGCCATCAATCAGCATGCCGGGATGAATGTCTCGCAATACGTGAACCAATTGCGCATCGGTGAGGCGGCGCGAAGGCTGCTTGTCGGCGACCGCCCGATAACCGAAATCATGCATGAGTCGGGATTTACCACCAAGTCGAATTTTAACCGCGAATTCTTGCGCGTATATGGTGCCAATCCCAGCGAATGGCGCAGGCAGCAAAGACTTAGTTAAATAATAATTCGTTATAACTCTCTCATTTATCATCAGATCCCATCGGGGTATGCTGGCAATCTCTGTCTATCCCGTCCGATGCGAGCCACCTTCGATGACCGCAGAAAATAACCTCCAGCTGAACCGACGCATTCTGTCCGTGGTGATGTTCACCTTCGTCTGCTACCTGACCATCGGCCTGCCGCTGGCGGTGCTGCCGGGATTTGTGCATGACCATCTGGGTTACAACTCGGTGCTGGCGGGCCTTATCATCAGCGCGCAGTACTTCGCCACGCTGTTCAGCCGCCCACACGCCGGGCGCTATGCCGATCAGCTGGGGCCGAAGAAGGTGGTGCTGTTCGGCCTGGCGTGCTGCGGTGCCAGCGGCCTGTTTTACGCGCTGGCGTTCGGCGTTGACGATTACCCGTGGCTCAGCCTGCTGTTGCTGTGCGTGGGGAGGGTGTTTCTCGGCGTCGGCGAAAGCTTCGCCAGCACCGGTTCCACGCTGTGGGGTATCGGCCGGGTCGGAGCGATGCACACCGCGCGGGTGATTTCCTGGAACGGCGTTGCCACTTACGGGGCGATGGCGGCCGGGGCGCCGCTCGGCGTGTACCTGAATCAGCAGTGGGGGTTGGCCGGGGTGGCGGGGCTGATCGTACTGGCGGTCGCGGTGGCGCTGCTGTTGGCGAGCGGCAAGCCGGACGTTTCGATCGCCGCCGGGCAGCGCATCGCCTTTCGCGCGGTGTTCGGTCGCATTTGGGCCTATGGTCTCGGGCTGGCGATGGGCACCGTCGGCTTCGGCGTGATCGCCACGTTCATCACGCTTTACTATGCCGACAAAGGTTGGAGCGGCGCGGCGTTTTCGCTGACGCTGTTCAGCTGCGCCTTCGTCGGCATCCGCCTGATCTTCAGCAATGTCATCAACCGCCACGGCGGTCTGAAGGTGACGCTGGCGTCGTTTCTGGTCGAGATCGTCGGGCTGCTGTTGATCTGGCAGGCCGGTGAGCCCTGGATGGTGCAAACCGGCGCGTTGCTGGCCGGCGCCGGTTTCTCGCTGGTGTTCCCGGCGCTGGGCGTCGAGGCGGTGAAACAGGTGCCGCCGCAGAATCAGGGCACGGCGCTCGGCACCTATTCGGCGTTCCTCGACCTGGCGCTGGGCATCACCGGCCCGCTGGCCGGGCTGCTGATTGGGCAAGCGGGCGTGCGGTCGATCTATCTGGCGGCGGCGCTGCTGGTGGCGCTCGGGGTGTTGCTCACTCTGCGCCTGCTGCAGCGCAGCCGGCGCTGATTCAGGAATAGTCCGAAACCCGGATTCCTCCCCAGAAAATCATTGTTTCGGTGAATGATTACGGTAAGGTCGCTCAGCGGTCCAGAATGAGAGGAGGAATCGATGTATTTACGGCCGGATGAAGTGGCTAAAGTGTTGGAGAATACCGGCTTTGAGCGTGATTATGTCACCGATCAGGCCTATGGCTACCGCAAGGGTGCGCACTACGTGTATGTGAATCGCGAAGCGCGGATGGGCAGAACCGCGTTGGTGATCCACCCGGCGTTGAAAGAGAGAAGCGTGCATTTCGCCACGCCAACCTCCCCGGTGCGCACCAGCGAGCAGTATCTGGAATTTCCCCTGGATTTAAGCGGCGACGCCCCGAACCTGCGTTACGGCATCGCACACGGCTTCAGCTCGCGCGAAGCGCTGTCGCGCTACCTCTTCAGCATGTTCCTGTAATCGGTCCCCCGCCTTGGGGGACGCGATCAGCCGTGGGCCAACGCTTCGCGGTTGAAACGCTCGTTGTAGGCGCGACGGAACTGCGCCAGTTCAAACGCATCGATATCCAGCTCGGCGAAGTAAAACAGCGCCGCTTCGGTGTGCTCGGCGTGCAGCTCCGGCGACAGCCCGGCGCGCAGCAGCACGTCGCGCCACAGGGCAATCTGTTCGTCGTCCGCCTGTTTGATGAACGTCAGGTAGATGAACAGCAGATAAGCCGCCTGGTGCATCTCTTCGGTGTAGCCGTTGTTCAGCATACGGATAAAGGTCTGGCTTTGGCGGCCGCCCATTTCCTGGATCATCGATTCGATCAGCATCGGTTTGACCCTCAGCAGATGGGCCAGCGAATCGATGGCTTTGCGGGTGTCGGACGTCAGGATGCGGTAACCGATAATGAATACGACGATCAGGGCGGCGAGGATGATCCAGGTCATTTAGGCTTTATTACACTCTCAATACGCCAGAAGAGGGGCGGGAGGCGCTGTGCGACAGCGCCCGCTATCAATGCTGTTCGCCGCTGAAATTACCGACCGCGCTCTGTTGGCGCAGGTGGTGATTGAAAGTGGCCGCGTCTTTGGCCAGCGCGTCCAGATGAGCGCCGAGCATTTTGATCTGCTTCACCAGCGCATGCTGTTCTGGTACCGAGCTGGCGGTGCTCAGCTTGCGCGCCAGTTGTTCATTCTGCGCCCGCAGCGCGGCTTCGCGCTGTTTGGCTTCTTCCAGCAGTTGCTGCAGCGCCTGGTAGCTCTGCTGCCATTCGCGGTGTTGCCGTTCGAAGCTGCTCTGCAACTCATTCATCGCATTTTGAAACTGGATTTCCAGCTCGCGCATTGTCATGGGCTCGATCCTTTGCGGCACTCAATGATGGCTTAGCAGTATAGCGAAAACTGTTCGCAAGCTCACCCGTTGACGACAAATGAGACAAATGCCGCTGACAATTCCCGGCTTGCAACCGTGGTAAGGCGTCTTACAATCGACCCCATTCCCGGCCGTAAAGGCTGCCGTTCAAGAGAGGTGGAAGATGAGCGAGCAGGAAAAAGACTTTTTTGAACAGGCGATGGCGGACGTGGTGCCGCTGGCGAGCGGACGGCAGACGCTGTACCTCAAGCCGCAGGAGGCGGTGGACAAAAGCGCGCGGCGCGAAGCGCAGCGGCTGATGCAGGAAAACTTCCTCAGCACCGATTTTCTCGAGGTGATCCCCTGCGAACAGCCGCTGGAGTTCAAAGGGGAAGGCATTCAACAGGGCGTGTTGGACAAGCTGCGTAACGGGCGTTATCCGCCGCAGGCGTCGCTGAACCTGCTGCGTCAGTCGGTCGAAGCCAGCCGGCAGGCGCTGTTTCGCTTTATCGTGCAGGCGGAGGCGCAAAACCTGCGTTCGCTGCTGATCGTGCACGGCCGCGGGCGGCAGAACGAAAGCCATCCGAATATCGTGCGCAGTTACGTCGCCAAATGGCTGGCGCAGTTTGAACAGGTACAGGCGTTTTGCCGCGCCTTACCGCGCGACGGCGGCGAGGGTGCCTGCTATGTCACGCTGCGTAAATCGGCGCAGGCCAAGGCGGAAAACTTTGAGCGGCACGCCAAGCGCAGCCGTTGAAGGGATAGCCGAAATAAAATGGCCGGCGAATATCGCCGGCCATCGATGAATTATTTATTAAATATTTTATAGTCCAGCGAATAACGGCCGGCGCCGGTTACCGCCAGCAACAGCAATCCGCCAATGATGCTGATGTTTTTAAAGAAGTTGATTTCGTTGCCCATCATTTCCATGCCGGTCATTTTCCAGAACGGATGGCCGATAAACGCGGTGCCCAACACATACAGGGCGAAAATGACCGCGATAGGGCGAGTAAACAGACCGAGAATAAGCGCGATGCCGAAAATAAACTCCACCACCACGGCAACGATCGCCGCTAAATAAGGCATCGGCGTGCCGTAGCCTTCCATTGCCGTGACGGTCGCACCGAAGTTGACCAGTTTCATCCAGCCGAAAATGATAAACAGAACCATCAGTAATATGCGGGACAGCAGAATGACGCCGTCTTTTGAGCTATCACCCATTTCGAACTCCTTAGCCACTGTCGGAATGATGTTGTCTTACTGAATAAAGATTAGAACAATTTACGTTTTTTTCTAGCGGCGACGGGCGGTTGCGCCACTTTTTTCGTTGGGTGAGACGCGTGGTGAAGCCGGCGGCATTGCCTATACTTGAGCCTGGAGCAAAAACAATAAAACAGGCAATGTGAGGCCAAAATGGATGAGGAATTGACCGCCGCCGGTTACCGCCGTTATTCCGGCGACAAGATTGACGTTTATTTTAACAGCGCGATATGCCGCCATTCCGCCAACTGCGTGCGTGGCAACGCGGCTATTTTTACCCTGAACCGCCGCCCGTGGATTATGCCGGACAATGCCGATACGGCGGAGGTGAAACGCGTTATCGACACCTGCCCCAGCGGCGCACTTAAATATAGGGAGAAATAATATGGAACATAAAATACTGGCAGACGACAAGCGTTTTTATATCAATGACGAGCAGGGCAAGCTGATCGCCGAGATCTCTTTCGTGCCGAGCGGCGACAAGCTGACCATTATCGATCACACCTGGGTGGATGAGTCATTTAAGGGGCAGGGCGTCGGCAAAAAGCTGGTGGCGCTGGTGGTAGAGAAGATGCGCGCGGAGCAGCGTAAAATCATTCCGCTGTGCCCGTTCGCCAAGCATGAGTTTGATACCACGCCGGCCTATCAGGACATTCGCGCCTGAGGCGATAACGGGGCGCGGTGCGCCCCGGTTATTCAGCAGACGCCGAAATCGCCGTCTTCGTGGTACAGCGCCACATCGCTGGCCTGCACCTCTGTGCGCTGCTCTTTGCCCAGTTCATTCCAGCTGCAAACCAGGGTTTCGCCGTCGATCGCCACCACGGTCATCTTTGGGCCGCCGGTGGTGCGTTGAACAAAATCACCGATATTGAATGCCATGCGTTCCTCCACAACAGATTAAACCTCACCTATTGATAACACAGAATGGCGCTGCCGTTGGCATGAGTCTCGTTATATATTATTTTATATAGCGATTATCACCAAGGAGAGCAGAATAACATGCCGGGATTATTGATGTTTTATGTGGGCGGTACGGCGCCGGGCGCCAATATTGAGTTGCACGACGTACAGTTTGCGGCGGCGGATCGGCCGGAAGAGGCGTATCCGCTGCTGCGTGAAAAGTGGTTCGGCGATAAGCGCAAGGTGCATGTCGACGGCTATGCGCGCATCGACTGGGCGGACGGTTACGACGTGAGCCTGGAGCCTGCGCCGTTCGCCGGTGAAGAGAAGCTGTTTTTCGTCAACGTGGGCGGCTACCGCAGCGATGAGCTGGCGGAGCTGCACCAGTTCGGCCTGTTTGTGGCGCGTTCCGCCGACGAGGCGAAGGAGAAAGCCAAACGGGTGCTGCTGACGGACAGCGCGCAGCAGCACAAGGATGACCTGGCCGAGGTGGACGACTGCCTGCTGCTACAGGCACTGCAGGGCTACCACGTGCATCTGCGGGCCAACCCGCACGGCAAACCGGCCCGGCCGCTGTGGCAGGGGTATCTGCCGATCGGCGAACCCGCGTTATAACGCCGCCAACGCCTGCAGCTGTTGCCGCAACCAGCGGCAGGCCTCTGGCCGGCCGTTCTTGCGGTGCAGGTAGATTTTGATCTGATACGGCGGCACCGGAAACGGCAGGGGGTGGATATCCAGCGCCGCCGCCTGCCGCAATTTTTGCGCGGCGTAGCGCGGCATGCTCATCACCAGTTCGCTGTCGGCGACGATGAACGGTGCTCCCAACAGCGAAGGCGTGCGGATGGCGATATCGCGCTGCAGCCCCAGCTTATCGAGCTGGTAGTCAATGACGCCGCGCTGTTCGTTCCACGGCGTCACCACCAGATGGCGCGCCCGCAGATAGTTTTCCAGCGTCAGTTCGCCGTATTTTACGCTGAAGGCGGGTGCACAAATCGCCACATACTCATCCTCCAACCAGCTCACCTCGTCGATCTCCGGGTAGCTTTCGCCGTCGGTTTCGGTAAAGCCCAGCGCGAAGTCGATGCGCCCCGCCAGCAGATCGTTCAATGCCACCTTGCGCTCGGAATAGCGCAGCTGGAACGACAGCCCCGGCGCCAGGCGCTGCATCTGTGCCATCAGCGCGGGAAACACCGCGAAGGCGGTGTAATCGGTAATGGCGAAGGTAAAGCTCTCCCTGCTTTCGGCGGGGACGAAGCGCGGGCGCGGATGCAGCCCTTTGGAAAGCAGCGCCAGGCTTTCGCTGACGGTCGGGGCCAGGCTGTCGGCATACACCGTCGGGTGCATGTCGTTGCCGACCCGGTAGAACAGCTCGTCCGCCAGCGCCTTGCGCAGCCGGATCAGCGCGTGGCTCAGCGCCGACGCGCTGAGGGCCAGCTCTGCTGCGGCGCGCGTCACCGATCGCAGCCGATAGACCGCTTCGAACACCAGCAGCAGGTTGAGATCGAGACGCTTCAAATCCAGATGCATGATATTCATTACCTGTTGATGAAAATGCAGTTCATACAGTATTTGAGGCGCGATATGCTGGCAAGCACAGTCATCAACACACTCAGGATTTGCCATGACCATCGAGATTTACCCGGCGCAAAAAAGCGACGCCAAACTGATTCTGGATATGATTATCGAGCTGGCGGTGTACGAAAAGGCGCGCGAGCAGGTGCTGGCCAGCGTGGAAGATATCGAACGCAGCCTGTTTGGGCCGGGCGCCTGTTCCGAAGCGCTGATTTGTACGGTGAACGGCGAGCCGGCGGGTTATGCGGTGTTCTTTATGAGTTACTCCACCTGGCTGGGTAAAAACGGCATCTATCTGGAAGACCTGTACGTGGCGCCGAAGCATCGCGGCGCGGGCGCCGGTAAAAAGCTGCTGCGGCACATCGCCCAGCTGGCGTGCGAGCGGCAGTGTGGCCGCCTGGAGTGGAGCGTGCTGGACTGGAACCAACCGGCCATCGATTTCTACCTCAGCATCGGCGCGCAGCCGCAGGGCGAGTGGGTGCGCTATCGTATGGAAGGCGAGGCGCTGACGCACTTCGCGGCGCACGGGGCGGCGCTGCCGGCATAATAGCCGTTGGGGGGAGGCGGCCTCCCCAACTGTGGTGGTGTGAACGGTTTACTGCGGGTCAATCAGGCGGGTTTGCGGGCGGCGAGAATGAAGATCATCGGGCGTTCCTGCTCTTCGTCCAGCGCCGGGTTAGCGGCGATTTGCTGCGCGCTGGGGCCCCATTCGTTCAAATGCCGGATGATAAATCCTTGCTGCGCCAGCGGGTTGATATAGCTGCCGAGCGTGCGGTGCTGCTTGATGACGCCTTCCGCCAGCCAGTTGGAAACGCGCTGGCCTTCTCGCTGGTAGCCGTTTACCGGCCAGGATTTCTGCCCGTTGCCGTCGGTCAGCCATCCCTGCTGCGCCGGGGCGGTGTAGATCGGGTGCTCGGCGGTGAAGATGAACTGCCCGCCGGGTTTCAGCGCGGCGTAAACCGTGGCGAACAGCGCGGCCAGATCCTCGAGGTAGTGCAGCGTCAGCGAGCTGTAGACCAGATCGTAACTTTCCGGCGGCAGCTGCAGCTGCTGCGCCAAATCCTGCCGACGGTACTCGATGCCCGCGTCGGCGGTCATCTCCCGCGCCTTGGCCAGCATTTTTTCCGAAACGTCCAGCCCCAGCACGTCGGCGGCGCCCTGTTCGCGCGCGCTGCGGCAGAACCAGCCGTAGCCGCAGCCGAGATCGACCACGCTTTTGCCCTGCAAATCCGGCAGGATGCGGCGGATGGCGGGCCATTCCGGCGCGCCGTCCAGGCCGTGCTGCGAGCGGCTGAGCTGCGCATAGCCGTCGAAAAAGGCCTGATTGTCATAGATGTTTTGCGTCATGATGACTCCTTGGGGTGAATGACGGCGGCGGAATGCCGCTGCCATACCGTGCATATTGCTGCATAATTCTACGCTGACAACATGAATAACGGGAATGACGATGGACATGATTTCGGTGCGGCAAGCGCCCGAACTGGCGCCGCGCGCCATTGCGTATTTTCAGCGGCACTGGGCCACGGCAGAGACGCTGATGATGTATGAAGACGCCATCAACCGCAGCCTCGGCGCCGCCAACCCGCTGCCGCAGTGGTACCTGCTGATGGAAAATGACCAGATCCTCGGCTGCGCGGGGCTTATCACCAACGACTTCATCAGCCGTGGGGAGTTGTATCCCTGGCTGTGCGCGCTCTATGTAGAGGAAGCGCAGCGCGGCCGGGGCTACGGCGCCAAACTGATTGAGCATGTGGCGGCGGAAACCCGCCGGCTGGGCTTCCCGCAGCTGCACCTGTGCACCGATCTGGAAGGCTACTATGAGCGCAGCGGCTTCGTTTATAACGGGCTCGGGTATCACCCGTGGGGCGAATCTTCGCGGGTCTATTCGCGGGTGCTGTGATCGCCGCCGCCGGGGGCGCGTAAGACAAATCTGACTTTTCTTTCACCTCATCGCGCATCACGGGTTACACTGGCCGCTTGTTCGCCACCGACCGGGTTAATTCGCCGCCGCGATGAGAGTGCCACGCCAGCTACAGCAACGCTTTACCGCCTGCATCGCCATTATGGCGGTGCTGTTGCTGTTTGTGGCACCGGTGGTGTCGAAATCGCTGATGCACCACCCGATGATGGGCGGCATGGCGCAGACGGACGCCGCTATGCCGCACGACATGCACGCGATGGCGATGCCCGCCGCCGAGCATGGCGGCCACCACGGCATGGATCCTGCGGAGATGATTTTCTGCGGCTATTGTGAGCTGCTGATCCACGTGCCGCTGCTGCTGTGGACATTCGTCCCGCTGCTGTGGCTGATGGCGCGCATCGCGCGCCTGCCTTGCGCGCCGCGCATCGTTTCTCCGCCCATTCGGCGCCTTACTCTGCGGCCGAGCCCGCGCGGGCCACCCGGCCAACCGTTTTTCCCTATTGCTTGATCATGGGTAACGCCGTCCGTATCGCTGCGGACGGTTTGCCTGCGCGCACAGTTTGAAAAACGAGAAAGGCCATGTCTTCAATAACCAAAACTCCCCCTGCCGCATCGCCGCGTGGCGCGATGTTGAACCTGATCAGACGGCTGCATTTTTATATCGGCCTGCTGGTCGCTCCTTTTATTTTGGTCGCTGCATTGACCGGCACGCTGTATGTGTTGACGCCTCAGCTTGAAGAGACGCTGTATCGCGATGCGCTTTTCACCGAACCGCACGGGCAGGCGAGATCGCTGGCTGACCAGATCGCCGCCGCCCGCCGCGCGGTGGGTGACGAGGCGCGCATTTACGCCGTGCGCCCGGCACCCGGCGCAATGGACACTACGCGCGTACAGTTCGCGGGTGCCGATCTGGGTGCTTCCGAGTCGCGCGCGCTGTTTGTCGATCCTTATACCCTGGCGATCAAGGGCGATATGACGGTGTACGGCACCTCCGGCGTGCTGCCGCTGCGCACCTGGCTGGACAAGCTTCACAGCAGCCTGCTGCTCGGCGATCTTGGCCGCAACTACAGCGAGCTGGCGGCCTCCTGGCTGTGGGTGGCCGCGCTGGGCGGCGTTGCGCTGTGGCTGGCGACGCGGCCGAAGCGCAAGCTGAAAAGGGCGAAAGGGGGCTTTGCCGCCAGCCGCCATTGGCATATCACGCTGGGCGTGGCATTGCTGGCCGGGCTGCTGTTCTTCTCGGCTACCGGGCTGACCTGGTCGCAGTGGGCCGGCGGCAACATCGACGCGCTGCGGGCCAACCTGGGCTGGCTGACGCCGCAGGTCAACACCAGCCTGCAGGCCGATGCACCGCAGACGCCGGCCGATCCGCACGCCGAGCACCGCGGGATGATGCCGGGCATGAAGATGGGCCCTGCCGCGCAGAGCAATGCGCTGAACGGCGACTGGGATCGGGCGCTGCACGCTGCGCGCGCCGCTGGAATAGACGCCGCTAAGGTCGAGCTGCGCCAGCCGAAAGGCGAGGGCAAAGCCTGGACGGTAACCGAAGTGGATCGCAGCTGGCCAACGCAGGTGGACGCGGTTGCCATCGCACCGCAAAGCTTCGCCGTCGTCGACCAGGTGCGGTTCGACACCTTCCCGCTCATCGCCAAGCTGACCCGCTGGGGCATCGACGCCCACATGGGCATTCTGTTCGGCTTGCCGAATCAGCTGCTGCTGGCGGCGTTCGGCCTCGGGCTGTGCCTGATGATTGCGCTGGGTTACCGCATGTGGTGGATCCGCCGCCCGGCGGCGGGGGCGCAGCATCCGGTGCATACGCTGATTGCCGCCTGGCTGGCGCTTTCCCTGCCGGCGCGTGCCGTCACTCTGCTGGTGGCTTCCGCACTGGGGTATTGCCTGCCGGTGACGGGCGTGAGCCTCGCGGCGTTGCTGCTGGTGGACGTGTGGCGCTGGCGCGGCCAACGGCAAAGCCACCGGGACGAAACGCCGGAAGCGGCCGCCCGCCGCGCCGAGGTGCGTAAGTTCCGCGCTGCGGTGGCGACCGTGGCGGTAGCAGTCGGCTGCGTGATGGGCCGAGCGATCCTCGGCGGCACCGTCGAGCAATTCCAGCTGCCGATCGGCGCCTGGAGTGCCCAGATGGTGATCATGCAGAGCCTGATGGTGCTGCTGTATACGCTGGTGTTCACCCTGCTGCTTTCCATTCCGCTGTGGTATTTCTTCCTGGGGGAGAAAGAGGGGCGGTGAGGTAGCGTCCGGCCGGCGGAGTGGCCTGCCGGACGCTGCTCATGAGAAACGGATAGAAAGCTTGAGTTAACACCGTTTGGCGATGAACGCCGTGGCGCATCGGGATAATGTGATACGCCTCTCATACCGGTTTTCGATAGAATTTATTTCTTCTTATTTTTTATATATGGAATTTTTTTCTCTTTGATGGTGATAATCCACACTAATATTGTGACTTTTTTCTCTTGTTTCAGGGGTAAGATTTCCCCCATTAAAACCATAACTCGCCTGCATTTTCGTACCGTCCATCGTGCCGAAACTATTAAAAAAAACCTCTACCTACACAAGCGAGAAACTTATGGAAACGGCTTCAAATAATAGCGTGCTATTGGATGATATATCGCCTGCTTTGCGGGCGAAGATGACGGAAAGTGAATGGCGCGAGGCAATTAAATTCGACAGCACTGATACCGGCTGGGTCATTATGAGTATTGGCATGGCCATTGGCGCAGGCATTGTGTTTTTACCGGTTCAGGTCGGATTGATGGGGCTATGGGTATTTTTGCTCTCCTCAATTATCGGTTATCCGGCAATGTATTTATTCCAGCGTTTATTTATCAATACCCTTGCGGAGTCGCCGGAGTGTAAAGATTATCCCAGCGTGATTAGCGGCTATCTGGGGAAAAACTGGGGCATCCTGCTCGGTGCGCTCTATTTTGTCATGCTGGTGATCTGGATGTTTGTTTATTCCACCGCCATCACCAACGACAGTGCTTCTTATTTGCACACCTTTGGCGTGACGGAAGGGCTGTTGTCCGACAATCCCTTTTACGGCCTGGCGCTGATCTGCATTTTAGTGGCGATTTCATCTCGCGGCGAACAGCTGCTGTTTAAGCTTTCAAGCCTGATGGTGTTGACCAAGCTGCTGGTTGTGGCGGCGCTCGGCGTGTCGATGATTGGCCTGTGGCACGTGCATCATATCGGCGCGCTGCCGCCGGCGGCGCTGCTGATTAAAAACGCCATCATTACGCTGCCGTTTACTCTGACCTCGATTCTGTTTATTCAGACGCTCAGCCCAATGGTCATTTCTTATCGCTCGCGCGAAAAATCCATTGAGGTTGCCCGGCATAAAGCGTTGCGCGCCATGAATATCGCCTTCGGTATCCTGTTTACCACTGTCTTTTTCTATGCCGTCTCTTTCACTCTGGCGATGGGGCATGACGAGGCCGTTAAGGCCTATGAGCAGAATATTTCCGCGCTGGCGATTGCCGCTCAATTCATAAGCGGTGATGGTGCCGCTTGGGTAAAAATCGTCAGCGTGATACTGAATATTTTCGCCGTGATGACCGCATTTTTCGGCGTTTACTTGGGGTTTCGCGAAGCGACGCAGGGTATCGTGATGAACCTGCTGCGCCGTAAGCTGCCGCTGGAAAGCATCAATGAAAAATATGTGCAGCGCGGCATTATGGTGTTCGCCATTCTGCTGGCCTGGAGCGCCATTGTGTTGAATGCCCCGGTGCTGAGCTTCACGTCTATTTGCAGCCCCATCTTTGGCCTGGTCGGCTGTCTTATTCCGGCGTGGCTGGTTCATAAAGTGCCCGCGCTGCATAAATATAAAGGCGCATCGCTGGTGCTTATCATCGTGACCGGTCTATTGCTGTGCGTCTCCCCGTTTCTGGCATTCTCCTGATATCGCTAACACGGCATTAAGGTTGTCATTATGTTGAACCCTGAAAGTCTTTCATTATGGAAAAAATACATTCGCGCAGTGCAGGAGGAGGTAAAGCCTGCGCTGGGGTGTACCGAACCGGTTTCTCTGGCGCTGGCCAGCGCCACGGCGGCGGCCCATTTACCGGGGGCGGTCGATCGCATTGAAGCCTGGGTTTCGCCGAATTTGATGAAAAACGGCATGGGCGTGACGGTGCCTGGCACCGGCATGGCGGGATTGCCGATCGCCGCCGCGTTGGGGGCCGTAGGCGGCGATGCTAACGGCGGTTTGCAAGTGCTCGAGAAGGCCTCGGCAAGAGCCGTCACCCAGGCGAAGTGGCTGTTGGAACAGGGGGCGGTGCGCGTCATGTTGCAGGCGCCTTGCGACGATATCCTCTATGCCCGGGCGAAGGTGTACGCCGGTGAGCGTTGGGCCAGCGCCACCATCGTCGGCGGACATACCCGCATTGTGAGCATCGAGCAGCAGGGGGCCACGCTGTTTACGTTGACGGAGCTGGCGCAGGGCGAAGCACCTGTGTGCCCGCTGCAGGTGCTGGCGCAGACTTCGCTGCGTGAGATAGTGGATTTTATTGAGCGGGTACCGTTCGACGATATCCGCTTTATTCTCGATGCCGCGCACCTTAACGAGGCGCTGTCGCGTGAAGGGCTGCGTGGCCAGTGGGGATTGCACGTGGGCGCTACGTTGCAAAAACAGCGCGCGCGTGGATTGATGGCGAGCGATCTGGCCAGCGACATCGTGATCCGCACCAGCGCGGCGTCCGATGCGCGCATGGGGGGCGCGACGCTGCCCGCGATGAGCAACTCCGGTTCCGGCAATCAGGGCATTGCCGCCACCATGCCAGTGATGGTGGTGGCGGAGCACTTCGCGGCCGGTGAAGAAAAGCTGGCGCGAGCGCTGATGTTGTCCCACTTGAGCGCGATTTATATTCACTATCGTCTGCCGCGCCTCTCTGCGTTGTGCGCCGCCACCACCGCTTCGATGGGGGCGGCCGCCGGTATGGCATGGTTGGCGGATGGCCGGTACGACACCCTCGCCAAGGCCATCGGCAGCATGATTGGCGATGTGAGCGGGATGATTTGCGATGGCGCCTCCAACAGTTGCGCGATGAAGGTTTCCACCAGCGCTTCTTCGGCGTGGAAAGCGGTGCTGATGGCACTGGACGATACGGCGGTCACCGGCAATGAGGGGATCGTGGCGAACGATGTCGAGCAGTCGATCGCTAACCTTTGCGCGCTGGCCAGCCGATCGATGCAGCACACCGACAGACAGATCATCGAAATTATGGCGCAAAAGGCTTCCTGAGCGTTCTTGGTTACATCAGCCGGTGCGCGTGCAGCTTGACGTTCTCCATGATGCTGTCCATCGTCACCTGCACGCGGTGCGGCAACACGCCGCGCCGGCGGTAGATCAGGTAGGCTTGCATATCGATGCCGCGCTCGCGCGCCAGGCAGGGCTGTAGGGTGCCTGCATCCAGCTCGGCGGCGACGGAATAGTACGGGGCGTAGACGATGCCCAGGCCCTGTTTGGCCAGCTCGATCGCCGGCAGAATGTTATCGCAAACGCTGGCGCCGCCGAGCTCGACCTGCACCAATTCCCCCTGCGCATTGTAGCCGCTCCAGGTATTGCGGATGCCGCCCAGCATGCGCAAGGTGATGCAGCGATGCTGCGGCAGTTCATCCAGCGCTGTCAGTGGCGAGCGGGCAATGTAATCCGGCGCGGCGAACAGCCCGACGCGAAAGCGGGTGAAGGGCCTGGCGATCAGGCTTTCGTTTTGCGGCTGGAAAAAGCTGATCAGCAAATCGCAGTCGCTGTCGAATACTGCGCCGTATTTTTTCTCGCGTTCGTCGGGGTTGCGGGTCACCAGATCGACAGTCAACGCCGGCGCAGCGTGCAGCAGCGGCGGCAGTAAATAGCGGGCCAGGAAAGCGTGGATGCCGATCGGCGCGCCGAGGGTGACCATGCCGCTCAGGCTGCGTTTATAGGTGCCGGACATATCGAGCAGATCGCTGTGTTCGTCCAGCAACTGCGAGGCGCGCCGCAAGAATTGCTCGCCGAATTCGGTCAGCGCCAGGGTACGCGGGCCGCGCAGGAACAGTTCCAGCCCGAGCCGCCGTTCCAGCGCGGTGAGGGCGCGCGACACGTTAGACTGCGGCATATCCAACAGCTGCGCCGCTTTGCTGACGCTCGCCGTTTCGGCAATGATGCGGACAATCCTGAGTTCTTCAATGCGGAAGTCTTTCTCTTTCACTGGCCGGCTCTTGTGAGTTTGTATATCAAAAATGATATACACCTTTGGCGGCATTGTCATATGACTTATTGCGGACGGCTGGGTATCATTCGATTTGATTATTTGCTATCCACCAAAATAAAGAGAAACCCGTCAATGAAAGTGACAAGAGCGGTTATTTTGCCTGCGCTGTTATTACTGGCCGCGTGCTCTTCCGCCGTGACCGAAAAAGAAAAGTACTCGACCTTTTTGACCAATTATAACGATATCAATAAAGGTCAATCCGCGTCCGGCAAAGACGTTTTATATTGGAAGGATAAGAACGTCGATTTTTCCCGTTATCAATATCTGGTTTATCAACCGATGATCTATTTCCCGCGGCCGAAACCGAGCGAGATGGTGAGCCAGCGCGCACTCGACAATATCCTGAATTACACCAACCAGCAGTTTAAGCAGGCGATGGGCACCCACTTTAAGCTGGTGGATATGCCGCGCGAGCATACCCTGATTTTCCGCGGCGCCATCACGGCGATCGACACGCAGAAGAAAGGGCTGCAGATCTATGAAGTCTTGCCGATCACCCTGCTGATTGCTGCGACGCAAAGCGTGACCGGCCATCGCACCATGGAGAGCGCGGTCTATATGGAGGGTGAGTTTATCGATGCGGCGACCAATCAGCCGGTTATTAAAGTGGTGCGCAAGGCTTCGGGGGAAAATCTCAATAACGAGAAAGCACAATTGAAAGTGACCGACGTGAAGAATGCCATCGATACCATCGCCAACGATATCAGACAATATAACACGCTATAAACCTCGTTTATTTCCGCTATGACCAACCAGGGCTTTACATGTTTCTTAATTATTTTGCTTTAGGCGTACTGATTGCGGTATTCCTGATTTTATTCTACGGCGTCATTATTATTCATGACATTCCCTATTTGCTGGCCAAAAAGCGCCAGCACCCGCATCAAGATGCGATTCACGTCGCCGGCTGGGTTAGCCTGTTTACGCTGCACGCCATTTGGCCACTGCTGTGGATCTGGGCGACGCTCTATCGGCCGGAACGCGGCTGGGGCATGAGTGAGAAGGCAGAACCTTCAACGGACCTGCAGGCGCGCATCGCGCTGCTCGAAGCCGAATTGCAACGCCTGCAGGAAAAGCCGCCGGCGGTTTCCGGCCCTACGGTAAGTTGAGCGTAGCCTATGGATTTGCTCATTATTCTCAGCTACGTGGCGCTGAGCTACGGCGTATTTAAACTGTTCCGCATTCCGGTCAATAAATGGACCGTGCCGACCACCGTGCTCGGCGGGATCGTTATCGTCGGCGCGTTGATTTTGACGATGAACTACAACCATCCGTACAGCGATCGGGCGCAGAAAATTGCCGTTTCTGTGCCGATGGTGCCGCAGGTCTCGGGCATGATCGTAGAGGTGACGGAGAAAACCAACGTGCTGCTGCGCAAAGGCGAGGTGCTGTTCCGTCTTGACGATAGCCGCTACCGTGCGCGGCTCACCAGGCTGGAGGCGGATCTGGCCGGGGCAGAGGCGGAGATCAGAACGCGCCGGGCGGCGCTCAGCGAGTCCGCCGCCAACGTGCAGCGGGCGAACGCAGAGTATGAGCGCGCCCGCAAGGATTACCAGCGCTACGCGAAAGGGGCGGCGATGCCAGTCAACCCGTTCTCGGAGCAGGACGTCAGCCATGCGCAGCAGCAGTATCAGGCGCAGTCTGCGGCGCTGCAGGCGGCGAAAGCCCAGTTCCAGCAGGAACAGGCGCGGTTGTCCGGGCGCTATGACGGCGAAGACGCCACGATAGCCAGCCTGAAATCGCAGATTGCCGAAGCGCGCTACAACCTGGAACAAACGGTGGTGCGCGCGCCGAGCGACGGTTATGTCACGCAGGTGCTGGCGCGGCCGGGTACGGCGGCGGTTCGCCTGCCGTTCAAGCCGGTGATGATTTTTATCCCGCAGCAAAAGCGCCAGGTAGTGGCGGTATTCCGTCAGAACGCCATCCTGCGCTTGGCGCAGGGGGACCAGGCCGAGGTGGTGTTCAACGGCTTGCCGGGGCAGGTTTATGGCGGCACCGTAAGCCGGGTGTTGCCGGCGATACCGGACGGCAGCTACCAGGCCAGCGGCGCATTGCAGGGCCTGAGCGCCACGCCGGGCCGGGAAGGGGTGTACGTGATGATTGACCTGGCGGCCAACCCGGATCTGGATCATCTGCCCGACGGCGTGAGCGCTCAGGCGGCGGTCTATACCGGGCACTTTGAGCACGTCTCCGTGATGCGCAAAGTGCTGCTGCGCATGACCAGCTGGTTGCATTACCTTTATTTGGATCACTAGCCCGCATTGGCCCGGGGGAGCCTGGGCCGTTGGGTTGGCCCCTGAATGCGAAAATATCATCTGGTCAGGAGCTCAAAAGCGTGTGGAACTAAAGCGGGCCTATTACAAGCCCATTAAGTCTTTTCTACAGCTGACGCTTAAGCTTGTGATGCACTGTTACTCTGAGTAGCGAAAAGTTGTGTGATAAGAGTCATTTCATGCGCATTTAGTAATGGGCATTTTTTAACGGGGCGGTAATATAACTTGCCGTGTCGATTCTAACCTAACTCAATGATTCGTAGATAAAGGCATCAAGTTAGAAGAATTCGAGCTTACGGCGTGGCGCTAGGCTGTTACAGGTTGGCGCATCTCTATACGGATTGAGAGGAGCCAAAATGTCAGAAGCAGCTACCACCATGTCATTATCGGGACAGATATCACTAAGGTTTATTGAGCTTTCCCAATTCCGCCGACTAGGCAAGGTCCAAATGGACGTTGACCCAAAAACTACTATCCTCGTCGGCGCTAACAATAGCGGCAAAACATCAATTCTGGCAGCGCTGCGCCACTTCCTTGCTGATGGCTCACCATTTGGTGCTTTCGACATCAGTATTTCTCAATGGCCAAAATTGCGGGGACTTGGGAGAGCTTGGGACGCATTAGAAGAAGATCCGTCTACGTCAGGCGCATCCGAAGGTGAATGGGGAGAGCAACTTAGAACCTTACTTTCGGCGATGCCAACTCTGGATCTATGGTTCGATGCTAAGGCAGGTATGTTCCACTATGTCTCCCCGTTCTTGTCAAAATTCAGTTGGAAGGGTGGCGGGGTAGGTGTCCGACTACGTCTGGAACCGGCTACGAACATTGAGGATCTGAAGCAGTTGGCTTGGAAGTATCACTTGGCGAGAATACCTGTGAAGGATATGGGAAAGGATTCACTTGCGTGGCCAATTGATCTTCTTGATTTTTGGCTACGAGAACCTTCTCTACTCGGTCAAGTTCGGGCCTATAAGTTGGATGCCGATAACAACCCTTTGGACGGAATAAAGACCTATGTTAGCCAAGTACTAGATGCTGATTCCAGCCCAATTGATCGTAAACATCTGCAGAAACTCATAAAAGTAGACTTTGTGGCTGCACAGCGTGGCCTTGGTAGTGAGGAAGCTGATTCCCGGTCTGCTTCTGGCCCACATCGCATAGGTTTATTCTCCAATCAGCTTCTCAAATTTGCTCGACAACATCTAAATGTGGCAGCAACAGGTCATGGACACCGGGCTGACCTCATAAAAGCTGTTGCTGAGGCCCAGCAGGAACTAGATAAAAAGATTCATGAGGCTATTGGGCCATCGGTAGAAGAGGTTAAAGAGCTTGGGTACCCCGGTTTGCATGACCCCCAAGAGATTCGTTTCCGCACGCGCATACAGACAGCCGAATTACCCGACCATGGGACAGCTGTTCAATACAGCATGCAAAAGGATTCATTAGAGGAGCTTCTCCCTGAATATTCCATTGGACTCGGTTATCAGAATTTACAGTCCCTTAGTTACCAACTAGTTTCTTTCAAAGCTGCTCGCCTAAATCCTGAAAAGGGCGCTCCAGCACCTGTTCATCTGGTTATGATTGAGGAGCCCGAGGCGCATTTGCACGTACAGGTACAACGTATTTTCCCGGGTAAGGCACATAAACTAATCAGTCCTAACGGTAGCGATGAGTCAGGTCTTAAAAGCCAATTGATTATCAGTACTCATTCTAGTCATCTAGCACATGCTGAGAATTTTGACCGGCTACGATATGTTCGCCGCATTGCTAAGTGTGAAGAACAAAACATGCCTACCACTGAGGTGGTTAATCTTGGGCAAGTTTTTGGTGATGATAAAACGACCCGTCAATTCGCTGAACGTTATTTTCGCGTTCAACACACAGATCTTTTATTTGCCAATGCTGCAATCTTTGTCGAGGGGGTTGCTGAGCGAATGCTGTTACCTCTTTTCATTGAAAGAGATTTTGCAACACTCAACAGCCGCTATCTGTCCTTCCTTGATATTGGTGGCAGCCATGCTCATCGTCTAAGATCTCTCGTTGAAAGACTCCGTATTCCAACTGTAATTATTACTGATATCGATCCAGTTGAAGAAAGACCAGGTAAGCCTAAAAAAAATGGGGACCCGACTACAACCTTAGTTGCTATAGCTAATACCGGACAACCCGGACTGCAATGTGGGAACCCGACTCTTCGCGGATGGCACCCTAAGCTGCAACAGCTTGAGGATTTCAAGAACCCGAAAGATGAGCATCTTGTCTGGAACGAAATTGCCGAATGTTCTGTACGTTTCGCATGGCAGTTGCCTGTAGCCGAAGCTGATGGTCAATGGCCAAGTACTTTTGAAGACTCCCTAATTCTTAGAAATATCCCTTGGTTTAAGCAACTTATTAATGAAAAAGTCGATGGCGATGGGAAGCAAATCAAACCGCCGAAGGGCGCGCTGGGCTCAGTAGCAAGACAGGTCGCTGAAAATGATAATATTCCAGAACTGCTCGCGGCTCTGCACAAATTAATGCATGGATCTTTTAATAAAGGAGATTTTGCCGCAAGCATCTTTGAAATGGTTGCTGCGGATGAGCCGATAATCTGTCCTAAATATATCGAGGACGCATTGGAATGGCTCCAGACACAGTTGGAGCCAAGTAGGGAGGGGATGCCATGACTAACTCACAGATCCTTGACGGCAATGATCGCGATGCAGGGGTAGTAGAAGAGATCTGTGGCTACCTTACAAATATACCACCACGTAACTACTTCCTTTTTGCAGGGGCTGGTTCTGGTAAAACACGAACATTGGTGGAAGTTTTACGTCGCCTTACTGGTGTGACCGAGCATGAGAGGGGGGGACAATTGGCACGGTCCCTGAAGATGTATGGGCGTTCGATTAGAGTGGTAACCTACACCAAAAATGCTGTCTCTGTAATCAACGGACGTCTTGGAGACAATAGCTTAGTCAGTGTTGACCTGCCCCCAGTATTAGATACAACCGTT
>NZ_KV792511.1:3343-3634 GCF_001808215.1 Serratia sp. HMSC15F11 | reverse complement strand
GGCGGTGACGCTGGAGAACAGCGCCAACCTGCTGACGCAAAGCGAGGTACGCAGCCTGCTGGGCCAGCAGTACACCATCCTGAGCGCGCAGCAGGGGGTGAGCGGGCAGTTTGACGCGGTGGCGCCGAACTACCTGTTCCTCGGCACCGGGCTGAGCTACCAGCCGACCGGGGTGACGCTGAGCGTCGGGCGCAACGGCACGAGCTTCGCCAGCGTGGCACAGACGCCGAACGAGCGTGCGGTGGCGGCGGCGGCGGAGGCGCTGGCGGCGGGCAACCCGGTGTACGAGAG
>NZ_KV792511.1:2673-3323 GCF_001808215.1 Serratia sp. HMSC15F11 | reverse complement strand
CTGAGCGTCGGGCGCAACGGCACGAGCTTCGCTAGCGTGGCACAGACGCCGAACGAGCGGGCGGTGGCGGCAGCGGCGGATGCGCTGGCGGCGGGCAACCCGGTGTACGAGAGCCTGCTCGGCAGCGGCACGGCGGGCGACGCGCGGCAGGCGTTCCGTCAGCTGTCGGGGCAAATCCATGCGGATATCGCGTCGGCGCTGGTGAACGACAGCCGCTACCTGCGTGAGGCGCTGAACGGGCGTCTGCGTCAGGCGGAAGGGCTGGCGAGCTCGTCGGCCATCAAGGCGGACGAGGACGGCGCCTGGGCGCAGCTGCTGGGGGCGTGGGACCACGCGTCGGGCGACGCCAACGCCACCGGCTATCAGGCCTCGACCTACGGGGTACTGGTGGGGCTGGACTCGGCGGCGGCGGCCGACTGGCGGCTGGGGGTAGCGACCGGCTACACCCGCACCTCGCTGCACGGCGGGTACGGGTCGAAGGCGGACAGCGACAACTACCACCTGGCGGCGTACGGCGACAAGCAGTTCGGGGCGCTGGCGCTGCGCGGCGGGGCGAGCTACACCTGGCACCGCATCGACACCAAACGGTCGGTGAACTACGGGATGCAGTCGGACCGTGACACGGCGAAGTACAGCGCGCGCACCGAGCA
>NZ_KV792511.1:1982-2653 GCF_001808215.1 Serratia sp. HMSC15F11 | reverse complement strand
AGTTCGGGGCGCTGGCGCTGCGCGGCGGGGCGGGCTACACCTGGCACCGCATCGACACCAAGCGGTCGGTGAACTACGGAATGCAGTCGGACCGCGACACGGCGAAGTACAGCGCGCGCACCGAGCAGCTGTTCGCGGAAGCGGGCTACAGCGTGCAGGGTGAGTGGCTGAACCTGGAGCCGTTCGTGAACCTGGCGTACGTGAACTTCGAGAATAACGGCATCGCGGAAAGCGGCGGCGCGGCGGCCTTGCGCGGGGATAAACAGCACACGGATGCGACGGTGTCGACGCTGGGCCTGCGTGCAGACACCGAATGGCAGGTGACCCCGGGTACGACGGTGGCGCTGCGCAGCGAGCTGGGGTGGCAACACCAGTACGGCGGGCTGGAGCGAGGCACCGGGCTGCGGTTCAACGGCGGCAACGCGCCGTTCGTGGTGGACAGCGTGCCGGTGTCGCGCGACGGGATGGTGCTGAAGGCGGGGGCGGAAGTGGCGGTGAACGAAAACGCCACGCTGTCGCTGAGCTACGGCGGGCTGCTGTCGCAGCACCACCAGGACAACAGCGTCAACGCCGGCTTCACCTGGCGCTTCTGACCTTCAACGGCGATCTCAAGGACAACGGAGCCGGCATGCCGGCTCCGTTTTTATTGTAAGCCTTAAACCACCTCCTAA
>NZ_KV792511.1:0-1962 GCF_001808215.1 Serratia sp. HMSC15F11 | reverse complement strand
CAGCGTCAACGCCGGCTTCACCTGGCGCTTCTAAGCAACATCGACTCAATCCTTGTAGGGGAACCGTCTGCAGGCGGTTCCTTTTTCACATCCTGCTAATGAGAACCCGGCGCACCTGGGGCGCCGGCCAATAACAAGCAAAAGGTAAGGAAATGACAACAACAATGGGTTTTGATAGCAAAGGAAACGTTCGTCGCTCACCGTGGCGGCTGAACGCGCTGGTCTGCTGCATGGCGCTGGCGGGGTATGCGCAGGCAGCACCGCACGAGGTGAACGGCAAAGCGGGCGATCCGGCCAGCTGGCGCAACGCCGAATTCAACGCCAACTGGGGGCTGGGGGCGATCCACGCCGATGAGGCCTACGCCGCAGGCTATACCGGCAAAGGGCAGAAGGTGGGCATTTTCGATACCCCGGTCAACCGCCATCCCGAGTTCGCCGGCGACGGCAAACTGATCAACGTGGTCACCGAAGGCTATCGCGCCTACACCGACCCGCACCGGCCGGGCATTAACGCCGGCGACCGCTTTTACTTCGACGGCACCTTCCACTTCTACAGCGGCTCACAGGGCATGCTGAGCAATCACGGGGTGCACGTCGCGGGCATCAGCGCCGCCAACCGCGATGGCGTCGGCATGCATGGCGTGGCCTTCGATTCGCAGGTGATCAGCGTCGATAACGATAACGACGGCCCGGCCTACGGCGAATTTCTCGGCCTGGACGGCGCCGTCACCAATGCCGGCTGGCAGGCGATGATCAACAGCGGTGCGCGGGTGATCAACAACAGCTGGGGCGTCAGTATTCCCGACTTTCTGTCCGACGGTGGCCGCGATCCTAATGTGCTGCACTTTGAGCTGAAGGATGCGCAGGAACAATTCGATCAGGTCAAACCGCTGCTCGGCAGCCTGGCCGGCGCAGGTTATCAGGGCGCCATCGACGCAGCGCGCAAAAATATTCTGGTGCTGTTCGCCGCCGGCAACGACGGCAACTACAACCAACCGGATGTGATCAGCGGGCTGGCCTACTTCGTGCCGGACATCGCGCCGAACTGGCTGTCGGTTGCCAGCGTGGCGCAGGATGCGGCATCGACCAACAGCGTGCCTTACACCATCAGCAGCTTCTCTTCCCGCTGCGGCTATACCGCCAGCTTCTGCGTCTCGTCGCCGGGCAGCAAAATCTACAGCACCGTGGCCAACGGTTCCGATCCGGCCAACCTGGTGTCGGACTACGGCAATAAAAACGGCACCTCGATGGCGACGCCGCACGTCACCGGCGCGGTGGCGGTGTTGTTGCAGCGCTTCCCGTACATGACCTCGGCGCAGATTGCCGACGTGTTGAAAACCACCGCCACCGACATGGGCGCGCCGGGCATCGATGCGCTCTATGGCTGGGGGATGATCAACCTGGGCAAGGCCATCAACGGTCCGGGCATGTTCTATACCGTCGAGGATATTCCTGCGGAGTTCCGCATCCCGGATCCGACGGGCGTGGCCTATGGCCCGACCCAGTTTGTCGCCAATATTCCGGGGAGGGGCGCCGAGGTGGATGCCGGTACGCTGCACGCCAGGAAATGTGATGACTTCCACTGTGGATGGGAAATCTACTCCAACAACATTACCGGCCACGGCGGCCTGACCAAAGAGGGCGCGGGAACCCTGGAGCTGACCGGCACCAACACCTATGCCGGCCCGACGCTGGTCAATCAGGGGCGGCTGGCAGTCAACGGCTCGGTCACCTCGGCCGTCAGCGTGCAGAACGGCGGCATCGTCGGCGGCAGCGGCACGGTCGGTTCGCTGACCGCCCGTCAGGGCGGCACCGTGGCGCCGGGCAACTCGATCGGCACCCTGAACGTGGCGGGCAACGTCAGCTTCGAGCCGGGTTCGCACTACGCGGTGGAAGTGGGGCCGAACGGCCAGAGCGATCGGATCCAGAGCGGCGGATCGGCGACGATCGGCGGCGGCGAGG
>NZ_KV792510.1:0-1449 GCF_001808215.1 Serratia sp. HMSC15F11 | reverse complement strand
TACCAAAAGACTTTATCCAGTGGTGAAGTAATAACTGTTAGAGCTCATGTGAGAAGCAACAGAAAAGACTCCGCTGGTAGTAAGTAAGAAAAAAGGCTAGAGAAATCTAGCCTTTTTTTATTCATTCATTCAACTTGCTTTCTTTTCATCGGACGGCGGTGAATCATTAGCACCAGAAACATTACGTAAAAGTTCCAAAACACCTGACTCACCAAACTCTTTGTATAGCCTAATCATTTCCTTCTGAGCATTGGAGCGCTTCTGGCTATTCAGGTTACGTTCGCACTCTTTCATCATCTTTTCAGGTTCAGACTTCAGTCTTGCAAGATCGCTCTCGTCAAGATAGAAAGCAACCTGTTTTACTGCACCACCAACATCAGCCTTAGTCGATATCGTTCTAGCGGTGACTGGAAGATATTTTTGTTTAAGAGAATGAGCCACAGCTGACGCACGGTTAACACACAGATCGGCCATAATGTTATAGCCGGAAGTGGTTACCACGTTACCATCACAGAGAGCTGCAAAAGTACACAAACTGGTTTTATTTAATTTCTTGATTAACTCCAGCATCACTTCGTTGCCAGCGAAGTGATTATGAAGATTATGACTAGCAATTTCAGGAGGATACAAATCGGTTACTTTTTGCATTTATAGCACCTGTTTACAGAGAATAAATAACAGGTGACGGTGTCCGTATGAGCCTTCGCGCATCAAAAACTGTGAAAAATACCTGGCAAGTCGGTACCAAGTTACTACATAATGCAGCACCACTTGACAAACGCCCTAATCGGGCGTTTGTTGATCAGGTAGATTCAGTTTTCACGAACCGAGTCACCGGCAGCTATCAGAATCCTTAGTTTCTCAGGCCGAAGATCTGATAGCTGCCTCGTTTTTCACTGACAACCTCACGATCATCAGAATTTCTTATTCTACCCTATTCCATAAGCACACACATAGCTTTTTTACTGATCTCTCGCGATTGATTTACAAGGGAATTACCAGTCTGGCAGATGAAATTAGCAACAGTACTGTCAGCGTAGAACTCATGTTTAAACATACAGCAAAAAGTTGACAAAAAAATCTCAGCTAATTTCACAATTTACCATAACATCCGTTTCCCGCACCGCCTCAGACGCCCTATGTGCGCTTGAACAACCAAAGCAGTAAAACCCCCTCACTTCTCCGCAAAAAAAGCCCGCAAAATGGCGTACAGGCCGTTTGGCGGCATGAATGATTATGCAACCCAGCACGCAGAGACCAGGTTCAGAGAGAAACGCGACCGAATCGCGTGTTTTTGCCGTTCTGCCAATGTGAGAAACGGTGAACGGGCGGGCAATTTATTGCGCGGCCGTGAAGCGTTGGCCAAGCCGGCGGCGCGGCAGTGGGGATCAACGGCGCCAGCGCTGCCACCACCGTTTGACGATCGCCGGCTCCGCCGGGGTAGGATGG
>NZ_KV792509.1:142136-198779 GCF_001808215.1 Serratia sp. HMSC15F11 | reverse complement strand
GAATCAATCCCTCCCTCACCGCCATATTCTACAAAGAAGCCTGAACTCGCGTTCAGGCTTCTTTGTATGCATAGCGCACCGACCGGGAGGGTGAGAACCCTCGACAGGCTTCGACAAAACGCCTGCGTTTGGGACCGCCAACGGCGGCCCGCAGGGTGAGCGCAGCGAATCAATCCCTCCCTCACCGCCATATTCTACGAAGAAGCCTGAACTCGCGTTCAGGCTTTTTTGTATGCATAGCGCACCGACCGGGAGGGAGCCCCCTCGACAGCGGCATAAGCTGTCGACCATAATGCCCTCATAAAGATAGGCCAATGCGTAATGCAAGGGAGAAACGTGGCGCGTAAGAAGAAAGGCAATGCCCCGCGGCCAAAGACAGGCCCCGTTAAAGCAAAATCAAATAACCGTTTGGCGAAAGTATCGGCATTTTTGGTAGGCTCGGGGATTCTCATGGCGATATTGGGCGCCGCCTATCAGTACTTCGCCGGCAGCGTTTCATTAGCTTTCGTTCAATCCGTCGGAAGAGCCTATGAGTTCCAACTGACGAATGACACGCCTTCGGATCGCACCGTAACCTCCTTCCGCATCATTCCCCCCGACGTCCAGCAAGTGATCTACAAAGTCACCGAGGATGTGTATGCCACCCGCGACGAAAAAGGGCAGATTACCTTGCCGGGCGGCAACCAGAGCTATGTTCCCGCCGCAGAATTTAAAGAGCTCGATGGCCAGCGCCTATCCGCGAACGCCTCATTCAAGTTTCGCGTGCCGCCGCTTTCCAATCGCACCTGGATGGCGCCGGAGGCGGCCATCGTCGATATTCGTTATGAAATCGACTCGTCAAACCCTGTACTTGCCGCTATTGAAGGCATATTTGACGTCCTTGGCTTCCACTCCCGCCAGCACACCGTTCGCTACCTGGTCATTGAAAACTACTGGACGCCTTCTCGTTCAAACTCCCTCAACGAGGCGATTCGCATATTCTGCCGCGACAGCGACACGGTGGCGAAGTCAGGCAGTTGCGCCAACTTTTGAATCCCCACGGGTAAAGACAAAAAAGCCCGAACGCAAATTCAGGCTTTTTTATCCCCACTGCCCAACCGCTCAGTGGTGCGTGCGCCCCATGGACGCCGGCTGCGCCAACGCGCGGCGCCAGTCGCCCGGCGTTTGGCCAAACTGGCGTTTGAAGCTGCGGTTGAACGACTGCTGTGAGTCGAAGCCGAGCGAAATCGCCACGCTGACGATAGGCTCCCCGCTGTTGGCCAGGCGCTCCGCCGACACTTTCAGTTTTTGCATGCGGATATACTCCCCCAGCGCGTAGCCGGTCTGGCGTTTGAACATGCGCTGCAGATGCCATTTGGAATAGCCCGCGCGGTCCGCCACGGTGTTGATATCCAGTTTCTCTTCCAGATTGTTGTCGATCCACGCCTTCAAATCGGTAATAAAGCCCGTAGTGTTCATGCTGATGCTCCCATCATTCGGCAGGGTCACCCTCTGCCCGATGCACATACGTTGCAACAGTTTCGCTTTAAATGCAATTTTTATTATTGCATTTACCAGAAAGCCGCCACTATACTCCACCCAATTAATGTAACCGATATTGATACATTAATGTGACACCAATGTGTTTCAAAACCTAACGCTGCGCCGCTGCACGACGCAGCCGCCCCCTCGCCGCACGCCGGCGCAGGGGCGAATCCCGGAGAACAGGGCCGGGTATGGGGCCTGACCGCGCTTACTTATCGGAATAAAAATAATGGCAAATCAACCAAACTCATCGTTCAACGCCGGCGGCCGCACGCGCGCCGTCGCTCTGGGCCAGCGGCTCTCCGGAGTGGCGCTGCTGGCCACCCTGCTCGCCGGGTGCGACAACAGCGTCGCGCACAACGCCCCGCCACCGCCGCCGGTGGTCAGCGCCGCCAGCGTGGTGGTCAAGCCCATCAGCCAATGGGATGCCTTCAACGGCCGGGTCGAAGCGGTGCAAAGCGTGCAGCTGCGCCCACGGGTCTCCGGCTACATCGAGCGGGTCAACTACACCGAGGGCGACGAGGTGAAGAAAGGCCAGGTGTTGTTCACCATCGACGATCGCACCTACCGCGCCGCGCGCGAACAGGCGCAGGCCGAGCTGGTGCGGGCACGCAACCAGGCCGCCCTGGCGCGCAGCGAATCCTCGCGCACCGAGAAACTGATCGGCACTCAGGCCATCTCTCAAGAAGTCTGGGAGCAGCGCCGGTCGTCCGCCGCGCAGGCGCAAAGCAACGTGCTGGCGGCACAGGCCCAGCTCGACATGGCGCAGCTGAATCTCGACTTTACCCGCGTTACCGCGCCGATTGACGGGCGCGCCAGCCGCGCAATGATCACCGCCGGCAACCTGGTCACCGCCGGCGACAGCGCCAGCGTGCTGACGACGCTGGTGTCGCTCGACAAGGTCTACGTCTATTTCGACGTGGATGAAGCCACCTTCCTGCGCTATCAGCAGCAGGGTCGGCACGACGCGCGCCTGCCGGTGAAGGTCGGCCTGGTGGGAGAAGACGGCACCCCGCATCAGGGTCTGGTGGATTTCACCGATAACCAGCTGAACGCCGGGACCGGCACCATCCGCATGCGCGCCCTGCTCGACAACCGCGATCGCCGCTTCACGCCGGGGCTGTTCGCCCGGGTACAAATGCCCGGCAGCGCCGAGTTCAACGCCATGCTGATCGACGATAAAGCGGTGATGACCGACCAGAACCGCAAATTCGTTTACATCGTCGATAAAGACGGCAAGGCGCAGCGCCGCGACATCGACGTGGGCCGCATGGCCGAAGGATTGCGCATCGTGCAGAAAGGGTTGGCAAACGGCGATCGGGTGATCGTCGACGGCATGCAGAAAGTGTTTATGCCGGGCATGCCGGTCGACGCGAAAGCCGTCGCCATGAACCCTATCGCCTCCGCACTTAACTAAGCTCCCAGCAGAGACTTCTGACCCATGGACTTTTCCCGTTTTTTCATCGACCGGCCGATCTTTGCCGCGGTGCTGTCGATCCTGATTTTTGTCGCCGGAGCGATCGCCATCCCGCTGCTGCCGATCAGCGAGTACCCGGACGTGGTGCCGCCCAGCGTGCAGGTGCGCGCCGAATACCCGGGCGCCAACCCGAAAGAGATCGCTGAAACGGTGGCCACGCCGCTGGAAGAAGCGATCAACGGCGTCGAAAACATGATGTACATGAAATCGGTCGCCGGTTCCGACGGCGTGCTGGTGACCACCGTCACCTTCCGCCCCGGCACCGATCCCGATCAGGCGCAGGTACAGGTGCAAAACCGCGTGGCGCAGGCCGAAGCGCGCCTGCCGGAAGACGTGCGCCGCCAGGGCATCACCACTCAGAAGCAGTCCCCGGCGCTGACGCTGGTGGTACATCTGGTGTCGCCTTCCGGCAAGTACGATTCGCTGTACCTGCGCAACTACGCCACCCTGAAGGTCAAGGATGAGCTCGCCCGTCTTCCGGGCGTCGGCCAGGTGCAGATCTTCGGCGCCGGTGAGTATGCGATGCGCATCTGGCTCGATCCGAACAAGGTCGCCGCGCGTGGCCTGACCGCCTCCGACGTGGTGAGCGCCATGCAGGAGCAGAACGTACAGGTCTCCGCCGGCCAGCTCGGCGCGGAGCCGATGCCGACGCGCAGCGACTATCTGCTGTCGATCAACGCCCAGGGCCGCCTGCAAACCGAAGAAGAGTTCGGCAACATCATCCTCAAGAGCGGCGACAACGGCGAGATCGTGCGGCTGCGCGACGTGGCGCGCATCGAAATGGGCTCCGGCAGCTACGCGCTGCGCGCCCAGCTCAATAACAAGGATGCGGTCGGTATCGGTATCTTCCAGTCGCCGGGCGCCAACGCCATCGAGCTGTCTGACGCGGTGCGCGGCAAGATGGCCGAGCTGGCGACCCGCTTCCCGGACGGCATGAGCTGGAAATCGCCTTACGATCCGACGGTGTTCGTACGCGATTCGATCCGCGCGGTGGTGGATACCCTGCTGGAAGCGGTGATCCTGGTGGTGCTGGTGGTCATTCTGTTCCTGCAGACCTGGCGCGCCTCGATCATTCCGCTGCTGGCGGTCCCGATCTCCGTGGTCGGCACCTTTGCCGTGCTGTATATGCTGGGCTTCTCGCTCAATACCCTCAGCCTGTTCGGGCTGGTGCTGGCGATCGGCATCGTGGTGGATGACGCCATCGTGGTGGTGGAAAACGTCGAGCGTAATATCGAAGAGGGGCTGTCGCCGCTGGCGGCGGCGCACCAGGCGATGCGCGAGGTCTCCGGCCCGATCATCGCCATCGCCGTGGTGCTGTGTGCGGTGTTCGTGCCGATGGCGTTCCTCTCCGGCGTTACCGGCCAGTTTTACAAGCAGTTCGCCGTCACCATCGCCATCTCGACGGTGATCTCCGCCATCAACTCGCTGACCCTGTCGCCGGCGCTGGCGGCGCGCTTGCTTAAACCGCACGGCGCGCCGAAAGATCTGCCGTCACGCCTTATCGACCGGCTGTTCGGCTGGCTGTTCCGGCCGTTCAACCGCTTCTTCGCCAGCGGCTCGCAACGCTATCAGCGCGGCGTCTCCCGCGTGCTGGGCCGGCGCGGCGCGGTGTTCGTCGTCTATCTGCTGCTGCTGGCCGCCGCCGGCGTGATGTTCAAGACCGTGCCCGGCGGCTTTATCCCGACGCAGGACAAGCTGTACCTGATCGGCGGCGTGAAGATGCCGGAAGGCGCATCGCTGGAGCGCACCGACGCGGTGATCCGCAAGATGAGCGCCATCGGCCTGAGCGTGGACGGCGTCACCGATGCGGTGGCCTTCCCCGGCCTGAACGCGCTGCAGTTCACCAATACGCCGAATACCGGCACGGTGTTCTTCGCACTGGAGTCGTTGAGTACCCGAACCCGCACTGCGGCGCAGATCAACGCCGAGATCAACGCGCGCATTTCACAGATTCAGGAAGGCTTCGCCTTCTCAATCATGCCGCCGCCGATCCTCGGTATCGGCCAGGGTTCAGGCTATTCGCTGTATGTGCAGGATCGCGGCGGGCTGGGTTACGGCGCGCTGCAAACGGCGATCAACACCCTGTCCGGCGCCATTATGCAAACGCCGGGGATGGGGTTCCCGATCTCTTCGTATCAGGCCAACGTGCCGCAGCTGGACGCCAAAATCGATCGCGACAAGGCCAAGGCACAAGGAGTACCGCTCAATGCGCTGTTCAGCACGCTGCAGACCTACCTCGGTTCGTCTTACATCAACGACTTCAACCGCTATGGCCGCACCTGGAAGGTGATGGCGCAGGCCGACGGCCAGTTCCGCGACAGCGTGGAAGACATCGCCAACCTGCGCACCCGCAATGACAAGGGCGAAATGGTACCGATCGGCAGCATGGTCAGCATTGGCACCACCTACGGCCCGGATCCGGTGATCCGTTATAACGGCTTCCCGGCGGCGGACCTGATCGGCGACGCCGATCCGCGCGTGCTCTCCTCTACCCAGGCGATGGGCGCGCTGACGCAGATGGCCGGCAAGCTGTTGCCGAACGGCATGAACATCCAGTGGACCGATCTGAGCTACCAACAATCGACCCAGGGCAACGCCGCGCTGGTGGTGTTCCCGGTAGCGGTGCTGCTGGCGTTCCTCGCGCTGGCGGCGCTGTACGAAAGCTGGACGCTGCCGCTGGCGGTGATCCTGATCGTGCCGATGACCATGCTGTCGGCGCTGTTCGGCGTGTGGCTGACCGGCGGCGACAACAACGTGTTCGTGCAGGTCGGGTTGGTCGTTCTGATGGGGCTGGCCTGCAAGAACGCCATTCTGATCGTCGAGTTTGCCCGCGAGCTGGAAATGCAGGGCAAAGGCATCGTCGAGGCGGCGCTGGAGGCCTGTCGCCTGCGGTTGCGGCCGATCGTGATGACCTCCATCGCCTTCATCGCCGGCACCATCCCGCTGATCCTCGGCCACGGCGCCGGCGCCGAGGTGCGCGGCGTCACCGGCATCACGGTGTTCTCCGGCATGTTGGGGGTCACCCTGTTCGGGCTGTTCCTGACGCCGGTGTTCTACGTCACCCTCCGGCGCCTGGTGGCACGCAAAGCGCAGCCGCAAGCGGCGTAATCATCGTCTTAACATGCAAAAAGGTCGGGCATTGCCCGACCTTTTTTATGCATGCGAACCGCGATTATTTACCGGCGGCTTCGGCCTCTTGCTCGGCGGCGTATTCCGCGCAGGCGCGCTTGTCGCCCCGCTCCAGTTCGGCCAGCGAATCGGCCACGGTATGGCGCGCCAGCACCGCGAGCGAAGCCTGCTCGGCCTCGTTCACCACCGATTTGAAATACCAGCAGGCGTTGGCGCTCACCAGGCAGCGGGCCGGTACCTCAGGGCGGGAAGCCCAGATGCGCTTGTCGTCGATCACTGCCAGATAGATATCCCGCAGGGTGATCTCTTCCGCCGGGCGGCCAAGGTGGATAGAGCCGTTTCGGCCCAGGGTAGAAACGATGATGCCGTCTTTAGTCAGCGGGACCATCAGTTTGCGGATAAAGCTGGGGTTGGCTTCCAGAGCGGCGGCGAGGGTGGCGCTCGTCGAACGCATGCCCTGCTTCTCAGCTACGGCGACGCTAAGGACCATTTGCAACGCTGTCGGAAAGCGAAAATCTAACATGTCGTTATCTCTGCGAGACGAAATACTCGGGTTTTACCGGTGCGGCGATTGGCGCCGAACACACCGCTTAATTGCACAATAATATAACAAACACGGGGGCTTTTTTGAAGTTTTGCCCAGTGATATCGCACGCAGACATTAGAACGATCGCAAATTTTTGGGCAGGCAGAAAACAGAAACCCGCGTCAATGTTAACGCCGCTCGCTTAACCGGGTTAAACGATCAGAACTAACACTGCCCGCGGGCTTAATTCGAATGTGGCGATCAGGCTCTGTTCAGCACCAGCTGGCCGTTTTTGTCCAACGGGATTTGCGTGCCCGGATCGTGATCCATGCGGATCTTGCCCTGCTGATTACCGATCTTGTAGGTCACGTCATAACCCAGCATTTTCTGAGACTTGTCGTAGACCGTTTTGCAACGCTGCTGAACGCTGGTGCTGACGTCGTTGTTTTGCATCGCCCCTTGCACCTGGTTGCCGGCATAACCGCCGCCCAGCGCGCCGACCACGGTCGCCACGTCGCGCCCGCGACCGCCGCCGAACTGGTGGCCGATCACGCCGCCCGCCACTGCGCCCAGCACAGAACCGGCGATGCGGTTTTCATCCTGCACCGGCGCACGATGCGTAACGGTGACGTTGCGGCATTCCTGACGCGGCGTTTTGATGGTTTCTTTAATCGGCGTTGCGGCGAGCACCTGCGCGTACTGCGGACCGGCAGAAAAGACGTCCAGGCTGGCTACCGCGGCAATCCCCAGAGCGGCAGCGATACCAATCCCAACACCGGCTAACATTGATTTGTTCACAGGAAACCTCCTGAAAGTGTTACCACGCATTTTGTCCGGGGTCTGTGACCGGCTGCACCGCGCTTATTATTTTGCGCATGGGCGGCTTGCGGTATCCCGGTTTACGGCGTGCGCGACGCGCCGTCTGTAAACGAGGTAAAGTCTGCACAATGATTTGAGGGCCCGCAATAAGACAAGGGGACCAAAAATGCGGGAAAACGGCCGTTTTGCCGCTGTTTAGGAGGAATCTTAAGAATTTTACCCATGCCGACGACAGCTTATGCTGAAGAATCAAACAACCGCCGCCGTTCGCCTCGCGCCGCCATAAAAAAACCCGCGCGGGCGAACCGGCGCGGGTTGGTCGACGAAGGCAGGATCAGTGCATTTTCAGACGCGGGCGGATCACCCGGTTGATGCCGCCTACCAGCATCATCAGGCCGGTTTTGATGTAGCCGTGCAGCGCCACCTGGTGCATGCGGTACAGCGAGATGTAAACGAAGCGCGCGATGCGCCCTTCCACCATCATCGAGCCGCGCATCAGGTTGCCCATCAGGCTGCCGACGGTGCTGAAGCGCGACAGCGACACCAGCGAGCCGTGGTCTTTATACACGTATGGCTTCAGCGTCTGGCCGTTCATCAGCGCCAGAATATTGGTGGCGCAGCGCGAGGCCATCTGGTGCGCCGACTGGGCGCGCGGCGGCACGAAACCGCCGCCCTCTTTCGGGCAGGAGGCGCAGTCGCCGATGGCGAAGATGTTCGGATCGCGCGTGGTCTGCAGCGTCGGCTCCACCACCAGCTGGTTGATGCGGTTGGTTTCCAGGCCGCCGATGTCTTTCATGAAGTCCGGCGCCTTGATGCCGGCCGCCCATACCATCAGATCGGCGTCGATGAACTCGCCGCCCTTGGTGTTCAGGCCTTTGGCGTCCGCGCTGGTCACCATGGTGTTGGTCAGCACGCGTACGCCCAGTTTGATCAGCTCCTGGTGCGCCGCAGCGGAAATGCGCGGCGGCAGCGCCGGCAGAATGCGCTCGCCGGCTTCCACCAGCGTCACGTTCAATGCGCTGTTGTCCAGGCCTTCGAAACCGTAGCTGTGCAGCTGCTTCACCGCGTTGTGCAGTTCGGCGGACAGCTCAACGCCGGTGGCGCCGCCGCCGACGATGGCGATGTTGACCCGCTCTTTTTGCCCCGGCTGCGCCGAGAACTTCAGGAACAGGTTGAGCATTTCGTTGTGGAAGCGACGCGCCTGATGCGGGTTATCCAGGAAGATGCAGTGCTCTTTCACGCCCGGCGTACCGAAATCGTTCGAGGTGCTGCCCAGCGCCATCACCAGGATGTCGTACGGCAATTCGCGCGCCGGCACCAGCTCGCCGCCCTGCTCGTCGCAGATCTGCGCCAGCTGCAGCGTTTGCGTCTCGCGGTTGATGTTGGTCAACGACCCCAGTTGGAAGCTGAAATGGTGGTTGCGCGCGTGCGCCAGGTAGCTGAGCGCATCCACGCCGTCATCGAGGGAACCGGTCGCCACTTCGTGCAACAGCGGTTTCCACAAATGGCTGTGGTTGCGATCCACCAGCGTGATCTCCGCTTTGTTCTTGCGGCCAAGTTTATGGCCCAGGCTGGTCGCCAGCTCCAAGCCACCGGCGCCGCCGCCAACAATAACGATTTTCTTCTTTGGCGTTGTCAAAATAACCCCCTAAATGTGAACCATTTGTTATTCCAGGGTAAATAAATAATATCCTTAGAATACATAGGGTTCGCTTAAAATAAATCGGCTCTCTAAGGCCAGAATAACATGCGAGGTTATTTGGTCATACCAAAATTGACGTACATCAAATTTTTTTGGTTAAAGGCTGGACGCGGGGATTTTTTGGGGATTGTGATTCAAATAGTTAGCGCTGAGTCACAGTTTTAAATTTTGCCGATTGCCACGAAAAACTTTACCTTGGCGTACAAAAAAGCCGCACTTTCCGTCGGTACAAAACGGGGAGCGCGGCTCGCGGCGGCGTTATGAAACTGTTAACCCAGCGCCTTGAACGCCTTGATCCGCTGCAGATGGGGTGAGATGTTTTTGAACTTGTGCGTCTGCTGTTCATCCCAGACGATTTCGTAGTAGTGATGCAGCAATTCGGCGCTGCGCCGGTTATCCAGCACCTCGTCGTGCCGCGACAGCACCACCAGACAGCGGTCGCGGTTCTTCTCGCGGAAATCCTCCACGCACTTGGTGGCGATATCGCGATACTCTTCCGGCCGGTCTATCTTGCCGTGCATGTGCTCTTCCGGGTACAGATTGGGGTTGAACATCGCCTGGCGAATGCCGCACAGGAAGCCGATGCGCTCCGCCCAAAAACCGCCGAGGCCGACCCCGCAGATCAACGGGTGCGCGTCGCCGCCCTGCTGCACCGCCTTGTCCACCTCTTTCAACAGATGCTGCATGTCGTGACGCGGATGCAGTGTGCTGTAGCTGATGAAGCGCACGTCCGGATCGATAAACTGCAACTGTAACACCTTTTCATGATTGCCGGGACTGGTGGAATCGAAGCCGTGCAAATAGATAATCATGTGGATCCTCGCAACAAGCCAAGGGCCGCGGGCGCGGCCCTCATCATTTCCGCTCTGCGCCGCGGCGCGGCGCCTGGATTCACCCTTGCGAACGCTGCTTGTGCTCCTCCCAGCGTTCGCTCAGCGCGCTGAGCGCCTTGTGCGCCTGCTGCCAGCGCTCGGAGTCGCGCAGTTCCTGACGGGTGAACTGACCGCGATGATATAACCGCTTCACCTTCTCTGCTTTGACCGGGGACAGGTTATCCAGCACGCTGACCGCACCTTCGCGGTGGTTGCACACCAGGATCATGTCGCAACCGGCATCCAGCGCCGCCTGGCCGCGCTCGGCGTAGCTGCCCATAATGGCGGCGCCTTCCATCGACAGATCGTCGGAGAAAATCACGCCTTCGAAGCCCAGCTCCTGACGCAGGATCTGCTGCAGCCAGTAAGGCGAGCCGCTGGCCGGACGCGGGTCCGCTTCAGTATAGATGACGTGGGCCGGCATGACGGCGTCCAACAGCTGGCGATTGATCAGCTCGCGGAAGATCGCCATGTCGTGCTCACGGATCTGCGCCAGCGGCCGCGGATCGCGCGGGGTTTCCTTGTGCGAATCGGCGCTGACGGCGCCGTGCCCCGGGAAGTGTTTGCCGGTGGTTTTCATGCCGGCACTGTGCATGCCGAGGATAAAGCGCTCCGCCATCGCCAGCGCCTGCTGCGGATCGCTGTGGAACGAACGCTCGCCGATCGCCGCGCTGCCGTGGCCGATGTCCAGCACCGGCGCAAAGCTGATGTCGATATCCTGTGCGATCATTTCCGCCGCCATCAGCCAGCCGGCCTCCTGCGCCAGACGACCGCCTTCCTGCGCATCGTGCAACGCGGCGAACGACTGCGCCGCCGGCAGGCGGGTGAAGCCCTCGCGGAAGCGCTGTACGCGCCCGCCCTCCTGATCTACCGCCACCACCAGCCGATCGTGCGAGGCGGCGCGGATCTGGCGCACCAGCTCACGCAGCTGCTCCGCATCGTGGAAGTTGCGGGTAAACAGGATCAATCCGCCAACCAGCGGGTGTTTCAAAATTTCGCGTTCTTCTGCATCCAGCTCGTAGCCGGCGACATCTAGCATTACTGGGCCCACGGGCACCTCACTTCATTATTGTTCGTTCAGAATTCGGATGATGATAAACAAAGTCGCCGGCGCACCGCCGCGCCCCAGCGCAAAAATTCGGCGTCGCCGCTCTGCTGCCAGCGCACTTCAAACCACAGCAGCATCAGATAATCCACCCACGGCAGCCAGCGGCGCACCTGCGCCTGCAGCCGGGCGACGTCGTGATAGCCCTGGCGCGCGTAGTGCTGCAAAAAGCGCTGCTGCTGGCCGGCCGACCAACCGTTGCCGCGAAACAACGCGGCGATATCCAGCGCCACGTCGCCGTCGGCGGCATATTCCCAGTCGATCAGCCGCAGCCCTTCGCCGGTGGCGAGCAGATTGCCCGGATGGATGTCCATGTGCAGCGGCGCCAGGCGCAGTGGCCGTGGTAAGGCGCTGCGTAAAAAATGACGCTGCAGGCGCAGCCAGTCAGGGGTTAAACGCCGCCTATCCAGCTGTTGCCAGTAGCGGCGGAACTGCCGTCGCAGATCCAGTCGGTAACCGCTGAGCGGCCGCCGGTGCAGTTCCGCCGCCATCGCCGCCAGCTCGCCGCGCTGATTCAGCGCCGCAAACTCGGTATCTGTGACGACGTCACCTTCGAGCCATTCGAGGATAAGCCACTGATTATTTTGTGCGAAAACCCATGGCCCCAGCCCCGGCGCGCAGCGGCGCAAGACCCGCGCTTCCCGCCGGCGGCTCACGCCCAGCGCGCGTTTTTCCGCACTGTGCTGCCGCGCCAACAGCGTGATGCCCACACCGTCGATGCGCCAGCTCTCGCCGGTCAGCCCCTGCACCGGGCTGAAATGACAACCGGCGGTATTCACCGCCGGCAGTCTGGTTTCCATCAATCGTCGCAGCGCGGCCTCAGCGTTTAACGGCGCCATTGCCCGACCAGACGATCTCGCCGGTTTGCACCAGCATCAGCTGCATATCCAACGCCGGCGACTTCACGTCGCCGCTGACGTCGCTGTACAGCACGTACTGCGCGCCGACGATGCGCGCCAGGCCAATCGCCTTGCTGCGCGAACCGAAGCTGTCATCCGCCGACAGGCCCAGCGTTTGTCGGGCGCTGGTCAGCTTCGCTTCCGGCACCACGCTGAAGGTGGAATTCGACGCCAGCGCCTTGTACAGCGCCGCGGTGGCTTTGCCCATCTGCAGCGAACCGTTGGTATTGTTCTTGACGCTGTCCAGCAACAGCACGCTGCCGGCCGTGACGCCATCGGCCTTCAGCATCTGCCCCACCAGCGGCTGAACGCTGCCCAGCCAGTCAAGCTGCTGGATTTTCGGCGGCTGCGGCACCGGCTCGCTGGTTGGCGGCTGTGGCTGCTCGACCGGCGGATTCGGTTGATCCGGCTCGACGGTGACCGGCGGCAGCGGCTGATCCGGCTCAGGCGGACGCGACAGACAGCCGCTCAGGGTTAATGCGGCCAGCGCCACTAAGACGTACTTTTTCATGCTTTTTCTCCAAACCTGGCAAGCGCTTACAGGTACAGATACAGACGTGCGCTTTTGGCGTCCAGGTTGCCGTTAATCGAGTAGATTTTGGCGTCCGAGTCGGGCGCCACGACGATCTCGCGCGGTTTCTCGAAGGGGCGAATATCCAGCCCCTGCGCGTCGTACCAATAGAAACGATAATGCACGGTGACCGGCGTCGATTGGCTGTTGTTGAGCACCGAGGTCGCCATCACCCGCCCGGAGGCGTTCGAAATCGAGGGCGTATCGGCCAAAATGCCGGCGGTCAGCACCGAAGGATCCATCACCACCGTTTGGCGTTTATTGACCGCGATGCCTGACGGCGAGCTGCACCCCATCAGCAACGCGGCGGGCAACGCCAACGCCAACGCCACCAGACCACGCAGAGTTTTTTTACCGCGCATGATTTCCTCGCTTAACGTGACAACAGCGGCCCCAGCGAGCGGCCACCGACCAGGTGCATATGAATATGATAGACCTCCTGACCGGCGTGGCGGTTGCAGTTGACGATCAGGCGATAGCCGTCTTCGGCGATGCCTTCCTGTTCGGCGATCTTCGCCGCGGCGGTGATCATGCGGCCCAGAGCGGCTTCGTGCTCCACGGTCACGTCGTTGACGGTTGGGATCAGCACGTTGGGAACGATCAGCACATGGGTGGGTGCCTGAGGGGAGATGTCACGGAAAGCGGTGACCAGTTCATCCTGATAAACCACATCAGCAGGGATTTCGCGGCGGATAATTTTACTGAAAATCGTTTCTTCGGCCATCTGGCGTTCCTTGTTTTACACAATTAGCTGTACGCAGTATGAGTGACAAATTCTACTGCTTTCAACCTGATTGCGCACTTTCCGCGTCGAGTGCTGCAGATTCGCGCAGGCCGGCGCCCCGCTTGTACATCTTTTCACTTTGGTTATTCACTATTGTTGCTTTACTTGCCCCGTGCCGCCGCCAATAGTAACCCCATGATTAACAAAGAGTAGAGGGTGTTATGCCACTGAGGATTTCGGCGCTGTGTGCGCTGTTGCTGAGCGCGGCCGTTCAGGCGGCCACGGCGGGCGGTATCGATCTGCAGGCTAACCGAGAGCCGATACGCGCAGAGCCGAACCCGGCCGCTATCGCACTGATTCCGGCGAACTTTCACTTTGCGGTGCCCGGCAAGCTGACGGTGGCGGTGGCGTTCGAGAACTCCCCACCGCTGGCGCTGTTCGCCGATGACAATAAAACGCTGATCGGCAGCGATCCGGACATCGCCCGCCTGGTGGCCGACAGCCTCGGGCTGGCGCTGAATCTGGTGCCCACCTCCTGGGAAGATTGGCCGCTGGGCATCAGCGCCGGCAAATACGATGCGGCGATCTTCAACATCGCCGTCACCAAACAGCGCAAGACCAAATTCGACTTCGCCACCTATCGGGTGGACACGCTGGGCTTTTACGTCAAATCCACCAGCCACATCACCTCGATCAACCGGCCGCAGGACGTCGCCGGGCTGCGGATCATCGTCGGATCCGGCACCAATCAGGAAAACATTCTGCTGGGATGGGATAAACAGAACCGCGCCGCCGGGCTGCCGCCGGTGCAGCCGATCTATGTGACCGACGACGCCGCCACCAACCTGAGCATTCAGTCCGGGCGGGCCGACGCGTTCTTCGGCCCCCACTCCACCGGCGCCTACAAGGCGGCGCTGACCGGTAAGACCAAAATGGTCGGCATCGGCCCCAGCGTGGCCTACGTCGCGGTTACCAGCAAGAAAGGCAATGGGCTGGTGAACGCCATCAACGCCGCCATCAACGGCGTCATCGTCAGCGGCGAATACGCGCAGGTGCTGGAGCGCTGGGGCGAAGGCGACGAAAAGGTCGAGCGCTCCGCCATCAACCCACCGGGCATCGGCGACTAGCCGCCGATAAGCTGCGGCGCATGCCGACGCATCCACTCGGCCAGCGAATCGAGCGTCGGCCGCAGCGACTTACCGAGCGCGGTGACCTGATACTCCACCCGCGGCGGCACTTCGGGAAACACCTGCCGCGTCACCAGGCCGCGCTGCTCGAACAGCCGCAGCTGGCGCGTCAGCTCTTTTTGCGCAATGGGCGCCACCGCCCGCTGCAGTTCGCTGAATCGTACCGGGCCATCGATCATTATCAGCCGATACAGGATCGGTATCGCCCACTTGCCCGACACCAGATTGACGAAGTCCACCATCGGGCAGGATTCGCCCGGCGTCGGCAACGCCGCCAAATTATTTTCCGCCGCTAATGGCGCTTGCGCCGTCATTTCATCCCACCTCGCCCTTTAGTATCCAAAAGGTGCCTACTATGCAAAAGGAACTATAGCGCAAATAATGCCGCAACTAACGCTAAAGAGGAATCGGTTATGTCACGACTGCAAGGCAAATACGCATTGATTACCGGCGGCACCAGCGGCATCGGGCTGGAAACCGCCCGCCAGTTCATCGCCGAGGGCGCGACGGTGGCGATCACCGGGCGCAGCCAAAGCGCCCTGGACGCGGCGGGCCAGGCATTGGCGGGCAAGGCGCTGTTGCTGCTGAGCAACGCCGGCGATATCCCGCAGCAGCGCGAACTGGCGCAGCGGCTGGGGCAACGGTGGCCGCAGCTGGACGTGCTGTACATCAACGCCGGCGACGTTACGCATCGCCCGCTGCAGGAGTGGGATGAGCAGAGCTATCAGCGGCTAATGGACATCAACCTGAAGGGGCCGTTTTTTCTGATCCAGGCGTTGCTGCCGCTGCTGGCCAACCCTTCTTCGGTGATCCTGTGCGGTTCGGTCAGCGCCCATATCGGCCTGCCGCAGAGCAGCGCCTATGCCGCCAGCAAAGCCGGCTTGCTGTCGCTGGCCAGAACGCTGTCCGGTGAGCTGCACGCGCGCGGCATTCGCGTCAACGGCCTCAGCCCCGGCCCGACCGAAACCCCGGCGTTGGGTAAGCTGGGGTTGGCGGAAGCGGATGAACAGGCATTGCGCGACGATATCCGCGCGCTGGTGCCGATCGGCCGCATGGGCAGCGCACTGGAGCTGGCCAAAGCGGCGGTGTTTCTGGCGGCGGACGAGTCGGCCTTTATGGTCGGCGCCGAGCTGCAGATGGACGGTGGCGTGGGGAATTTATAATTTAGCGAAGCGGCCGCACCCCGCGCGGCCCATAAGATCACCCCAGCCCAGGGATCTCGACGCCGAAGGTCTGCAACAGCAGCACCACGTTGAGCAGCACGATCACCACCGTACCGACTATCGCCGCCAGGCTGGTCCAACGGCCGTTGGCGAACTCGCCCATGATGTCGCGGCGGCGAGTGAACATCACCAGCGCGATCATCGGCGCCGGCAGCGCCAGGCTCAGCACCACCTGGCTGTAGACCAGCGCGTCGGTGGCGTTGACGCCCATCGCCACCACGATAAACGCCGGCACCATGGTGACCAGGCGGCGCACCCACACCGGAATGCGGAAGCCAACGAAGCCCTGCATGATCATTTGCCCGGCCATGGTGCCCACCACCGAGCTGGAAATGCCGGAGGCGATCAGCGAAGCGAGGAAGATGCCGGCGGCCGCTGCACCGAACAGCGGCGTCAGCGTATGGTAGGCAGTGCCAATTTCGGCCACGTCGCTGTTACCGGCGTGGAAGGCGCTCGAGGCCATGATGACCATCGCGATATTCACCAGCCCGGCGAGCGCCAGCGCGATCACCACCTCAATATTGGAGAAACGCAGCAGCTTGCGCCGTTCGCCGTTATCGCTGGCCGGGCTGCGGTGCTGGGTCAGCCCCGAATGCAGGAAAATGGCGTGCGGCATCACGGTGGCGCCGATAATGCCAACGGCGATGGTCAGCGCCTGCGCGTCCGGCAGCTGCGGCGTCACCATGCCGATCCCGGCCGCCTGCCAGTCCACCGGTACGATGAACATCTCCACCAGGTAACACAGCGCGATGATGCCCACCAGACCACCGATCATCAGCTCGACCGGGCGGAAACCTTTTTTTTCCACCATCAACAGCGCATAGGTGATCACCGCCGTCACCCCCATCCCCGCCAGCAGCGGCATATGGAACAGCAGCGCCAGCGCGATCGCCCCGCCGAGAAACTCCGCCAGATCGGTGGCCATCCCCGCCACTTCGCTGAGCAGCCACATGCCGATCACTACCGGCCGTGAAAACTGGTCGCGGCACATCTCCGCCAGATTGCGATTGGTGACGATGCCCAGCTTGGCCGACAGCGCCTGGAACAACATGGCGATCAGGTTGGCCATCACCACCACCCACAGCAGGCTGTAGCCGTATTTCGCCCCGGCCTGAATGTTGGTGGCGAAGTTGCCGGGATCCATATAGGCAATAGAGGCAATCACCGCCGGGCCGGCGAACAGCAACGGCGTAAAGGCACCGCGCTTGCGTCCGGCAAGGGCGGCGCCAATCGCAATGTTGGTCCGTTCGGTTAACGATGGAGTGGTTGCCGCATCACGCATGAAGTACCCTCAATCTTTCACTGGTTATTTTTCCACCTATCATGCTGACAATGTAGCATCGGCTACACTTTATGCAACAGGCGAAATTCATTGGCTTTGTGTAGAGATATTTCTAACTACCACAATGCGTGGCATCGAATTGATAATGTGTGCTATTTGGACTAACTTAGGGCAACCCTTCCCGCATTGCCGGGAGATGCCATTTTTATGCTTACAGGACGCCCCACGCTATGGTTACCCGCGCGCCAGATAACGCCGACCGCCACGCCCAGACCGACATGCCGGACGAGGCCGAGCACGCCCTGCGTTTTAGCCGCGCCCGCGAAGCGCAGTCCAATGCGCTGATCGAAGATTACGTTGAGCTGATCGCCGATTTGCTGCAAAGCACCCGCGAAGCCAGAACCACCGACATCGCGCGCCGCTTCGGCGTGTCTCACCCGACGGCGATCAAAAATATCGCGCGGCTGAAAAGCGCTGGGCTGGTGGAATCGCGCCCTTATCGCGGGGTGTTTTTAACGGAAGAAGGCGAGCAGCTGGCGCAGAAGGTGCGCCGCCGTCACCGCATCGTGGTCGATCTGCTGATGTGCGTCGGGGTGCCGAGCGAAACCGCCGAGCTGGACAGCGAAGGGATTGAGCACCATATCTCGGACGAAACGCTGGCGGTGTTCGAGCATTACCTGCAAAAGCACGCCAAACCCTGACTCCCGGAGCGCCGATGAGCTACGCCGTGCGGCAAATCCATGATCTGCGCCTGGTGGTTTTCGCCGAAGCCGGGCCGCTGTTGAAAGACGAAAACGACGTCAGCCTGTTTATCGCGCCCGCCTTTGAACACGATGCCGGGATGATTGCCCTCCCCGTCACCGCCTCGACGCCGCCTTCTTCCAACTCAGAAGCGGCATGGCGGCCGCGCCATATCGCAGAAATTCATCAACTACCGCCTGCGCGTGGCGCTGCTGGGCGATATCCCCCCCCCGGCCGGCGCAAAGCAACGCGCTGCAAGATTTCGTGCGTGAAGCCAACCGCGGCGAACAGGTCTGGTTCCTCTCTTCTCTCGCCGAACTCGAACAGCGGCTTGGTGCCTGATAGAAAAGGTTCATCGCGCTTTACCGGGAAGCGCTGCTTTGATTTTCAGGAAGAAGTAAGCGTTATCCCGAAAACCATAGGCCATTCGCTTCACCACTTTTATCTTATTGTTCATCCCTTCCAGTATGCGGATATGATCACTCTTCCTCATTTTGATATTTCAAGGAGATGTAGTTGCATGCAAAACCACAGCTCCCAAGGCATTACTCCTTTTCTGAACAAAAATCACCCTGTCAGATTCATAGTTACCACCGGGGTAACATATCCTGATATTGGTCCCTAAATCAGGATCATCAACATCTGCACCAGAACAGCTTTTGTAACTTCCTGATGCGTAAGAATAGTGGACCGTATAACTGGACGTTTCGCCTGGCACCAGATACGTAATTGTGATTATTGGAATCAAAAAAATAAATAACAAAGAAACGCAAGCGCCACCATAAAACTTTAGATAATCAATGTACTTATTGCTTTTAACAGCACCTTTATTTATAAAATACAATGAAATAAATAGGGACAACACCATCGCAGAAACAATCATGCAGCGATTCGTTGAAACACGGAGAAAAGTGATTTGATAAATTTCTCGCTTCCATACGATGAATAGAAAAACAACAATTAGAAATGATATGGTCGCAGCGAAGAGAAACGGATAGGAGTACTTTTTCACTCGAAGAGTCCTTCTTACAAAATCCTTGTTATAGGTATAGACATTAGACCTATGTTGTTGGGACTACACGTCAACGCAACAATCTTAAGTCGGTTTAACGGCGAAATCCCGCGCAGTTTTGCACAATAATTCGATCTCATCCATTACAGACCTTCTCTGGCGCGGGTTCGTTCTACTTTGGACCTTGCAAAAAAAAGGAGGCTTTCGCCTCCCTTGGTAACTCCCCTGCCTGAATCAGTGATTACGGATGTATTCGTCCATATCGGTTTTCAGGTTGTCGGACTTGGTGCCGAAGATGGCCTGCACGCCGGAGCCAGCGACGACTACGCCCGCTGCGCCCAGTTTCTTCAGGCCCGCCTGGTCAACTTTGGACACGTCGGCCACGCTGACGCGCAGACGGGTGATGCAAGCATCCAGGTTAGTGATGTTTTCTTTACCGCCGAAGGCCTGAACCAGCGCCGCGGACATTTCGGAACCGCCCTGTGCAGTCTGCTCGGCAGCGGTGTCTTCACGGCCCGGGGTTTTCAGATCCAGCTTGGCGATCAGCACGCGGAAGATGGTGTAGTACACCAGACCGTAGACGATGCCGACGATCGGGAACAGCCAGATTTTGCTGCTGTTGCCGCTCAGTACGATAAAGTCGATCAGGCCGTGCGAGAAGCTGGTGCCGTCACGCATGCCCAACAGGATGCAGATTGGGAACGCCAGGCCGGCCAGGATAGCGTGGATCACGTACAGGATCGGCGCGACGAACATGAAGGAGAACTCGATCGGCTCGGTGATACCGGTCAGGAACGAGGTCAACGCGGCGGAGATCATGATGCCGCCGACTTTCGCGCGGTTTTCCGGCTTGGCCGAGTGCCAGATGGCGATGGCCGCAGCAGGCAGACCGTACATTTTGAACAGGAAGCCGCCGGACAGTTTGCCCGCGGTTGGGTCACCCGCCATGTAGCGAGGGATGTCGCCGTGGAATACCTGGCCCGCCGCGTTGGTGAATTCACCAATTTGCATTTGGAACGGTACGTTCCAGATGTGGTGCAGACCGAACGGCACCAGAGCACGCTCAACCACGCCGTAAATGCCGAAGGCCACGACCGGGTTCTGATAAGCCGCCCACTGCGAGAAGGTCTGGATAGCCGTACCGATCGGCGGCCAGATGAAGGACAGCACTACGCCCAGAACGATCGCCGCCAGACCGGAAATGATCGGCACGAAACGCTTACCGGCAAAGAAGCCCAGGTATTCCGGCAGTTGAATGCGGAAGAAGCGGTTGAACATATAGGCCGCGATGGCACCGGAGATAATCCCCCCGAGCACACCGGTATCCGCCAGGTGCTTGGCCGCAATCTCTTCAGCCGGCAGGTGCAGCACCAGCGGCGCAACCACCGCCATGGTTTTCACCATGATGCCGTAGGCCACCACCGCCGCCAGCGCAGAAACGCCGTCGTTGTTGGTGAAGCCCAGGGCGACGCCGATGGCGAAAATCAGCGGCATGTTGGCGAAGACCGAACCGCCCGCTTCCGCCATCACGTGGGAGACTACCGCAGGTAGCCAGCTAAAGTTGGCGGAGCCGACGCCCAGCAGGATACCTGCGATAGGCAACACGGACACCGGCAGCATGAGCGATTTACCTACTTTTTGCAGGTTTGCAAATGCGTTCTTGAACATAGTTGAGTGTGCTCCTGAGTAATAATGCTTTGCTACTTCTTGTCGCGATAATTCGCGCTGCAAGGGGGGGAGAAAAACCCCTGCAATTCAGGGTGTCTGAGCACCCCTTGAATTTATTACGCAGAGTAAAATAAATAGCCTGCGCAATGTTTGATGACAATCACGTTTCGATGATCGAGCCGCAGTAACTTTGCATAAACCGGCTGTTTTTTGGCAAAACTGACCAAAAAGCATGCATCAATCACCCTGAAACGGGAGGGAACCTTACCCGTTTCAGTGATTAATTACGAGCTTAAAAAAAATTACGCAGACAATGACCTACAGCTATAGCCTAGGTCAAAGATCACAGATCGAGGTGAAATAAACGTGAAAAGTTGGCGGTGGTGGCTTCGGCCAGTTGCTCCAGGCTGACGCCCTTCAATACCGCCATGTATTCAGCCACATCGCGCACATAGGCGGGTTGGTTTTCTTTGCCACGATGCGGCACCGGCGCCAGGTAAGGCGAATCGGTTTCCACCAGAATGCGATCCAGCGGCACATAGCGGGCCACCTCACGCAGCTGTTCAGCGTTGCGGAAGGTCACGATGCCCGAGAAGGAGATGTAAAAGCCCAGATCCAGCAGAGCTTCGGCCGTGGCCAGATCTTCAGTGAAGCAGTGGAGTACGCCGCCGCAGTCCTGTGCGTTCTCTTCACGCAGGATCGCCAGCGTATCCGCGCGCGCATCGCGGGTGTGGACGATCACCGGCTTGTTCAGATCCCGGCCGATGCGGATATGTTCGCGGAAAGAGTCCTGCTGCAGCTCAAGATTGTCTTTCTGGTAGAAGTAATCGAGCCCGGTTTCTCCCAGCGCTACCACCTGTTCCGCCGCCGCCAGGCGGCGCAGCTCGGCGTAATCATACCCCTCTTCCAGATTGAGCGGATGCACCCCACAGGAGAAGGCCACGTCGTTGCGCTCACCGATCAGCTCGGTCATGGAACGGTAGCCCGGCAGCGTGGTAGCGACCGCCAGCACATAGCCGACGTCGCACGCTTTGGCCTTGGCCAGCGCATCGTCCACATTCTGGTGCAGCGTTTGATAATCCAGACTGTCAAGGTGGCAATGAGAATCGACTAACAACATAATGTTTAACTCTTTTACTTTACAGCGAATGAGGGTGGGAATAGCCGGCGGCGCCGAGCATCTGTTCCCAGCGAAGTAACTGTTCGGTCAGCAGCAGCTCACGATTGACGCCCACCACGCTGAGCAGCTGATGGCGGCAGTTCAGCCACTGCTGCACGATCTGCTGCAGCGAGGCGCTGCTCAGCAGGCTGGCCAGCTGATGCACCAGCGGCTGCTGATCCTGATTCAATACATACTGATGCGCGCCCTGCTGCCACTTCATCGCGTCCACCAGCAGCGCGCACAGCCAGTGCAGGCGCTCGGCGACGTCTTCATGATTCAACACCGGCAGCAGCGACAGCATATCGCGCTGCGGCAGCGCGGCGCTCAACGCGGCGCACAGGGTGCTGCGCTGTTGCCACTGCTGCGGCTGCAACAGCTGTTCGGCGGCCAGCGGCGCACCGTCGTGAAGGCGCAGCGCCGTGAGGCGGTCCGTCTGAGAGCCGGCCGCCTGTCGGCCCAGCCACTGCAGGCTGAGCTGCTCATCCGGGCTCGCCAAATGCCAGTACAGGCAGCGGCTGCGCAGCGTAGCCATCAGGCGCGACGGCTCACGGCAACCCAGCAGAAAATAGGTTTTCTCCGGCGGCTCTTCCAGCGTTTTAAGCAGCGCGTTGGCCGCCGCCTCGGTCAGCTGTTCCGCCTGCGGCAGCCAAATCACTTTAGCGCCGCCCTGCTGCGCGTGGGCGTACAGCGTTTCAATCACCTGACGGATCGGCTCAATGCCCAGGCTGCTCTTGCCCTTTTCCGGCGCCAGCACGTGATAATCCGGGTGGTTGCCCGCCAGCATCAGCCGGCAGCTGTGGCACTCGCCGCAGCTTTTTTCACCGTTGCGCTGCTGGCAGATCAACCAGCGGCTCAGGCCGTAGGCCAGCGCGTCGTCACCGTTGCCCGTTGCCGCGTGCAGCAGCAGCGCATGATGGCCGCGGCCGTCGGCGTACTGCCCAACCAGCTGGCGATAAGGGCCGTTCAGCCACGGGTACCAGTTCATTATGCGCCTTCCTGCTGCCGCAGCCAGTGGCCGAGGCAGCAGCGGATCGCCGCGGTCACCAGCTCCAGCGGCTGGGCGGCGTCGACGGTGACGATGGTTTTATCCTGCGCCGCCAGCTCGAGATAGCGAGCGCGGGTGCGCTCGAAGAACGGCAGCGCCTCCTGTTCGATACGATCCAACTGACCGCGCGCCTGTGCGCGTTGCAGGCCGACCAACGGCGGCAGATCGAGATACACCGTCAAATCCGGGCGAAAATCCCCCAGCACGGTGTCGCGCAGCGAGCTCATCAGCTGCGGATCCACGCCGCGGCCGCCGCCCTGGTAAGCCTGTGAAGAGAGATCGTGGCGATCGCCCACCACCCAGGCGCCGCGCGCCAGGGCCGGTTTGATCACGGTTTCCACCAGCTGCACGCGCGCGGCGTACAGCATCAATACTTCGGCCTTGATGGTCGGCAATTCGCCGTCGATGCCGCGCTTGAACAGATCGCGCAGCTTCTCCGCCAGCGGCGTGCCACCCGGCTCGCGGGTGAAGACGATGTCGCTGACGCCGTGTTCGCGCAGCACATTGACCACCGTATCGCGCGCGGTGGTTTTACCCGCGCCTTCCAGCCCTTCGATAACAACGAATTTACTTTTCATTCTTTTCCTTTAACGCCTGACGGTACACGCGCACCGCCTGGTTATGGCTCGCCAGATTGGTGGTGAAGGTATGCCCACCCTTGCCGTCGGCGACAAAATAGAGATAAGGCGTTTTGGCCGGATTGGCAGCCGCCTGCAGCGAGGCCTCACCCGGCATGGCGATCGGCGTTGGCGGCAGGCCGGCGATCACATAGGTGTTGTACGGCGTCGGCGTCTCCAGATCCTTGCGCGTGATGTTGCCATTATAGCTTTCGCCCATGCCGTAGATCACCGTCGGATCGGTCTGCAGACGCATGCCGATGCGCAAGCGGTTGACGAACACCGACGCTACCTTGCTGCGCTCTTCCGGCACTGCGGTCTCTTTCTCGACGATCGAGGCCATGGTCAGCAGGTCTTCCGGCGTTTTATACGGCAGGCTGGTGTCGCGGCCGGCCCAGGCGGCCTGCAGCGCTTTGTTCATGCGCACGTGTGCGCGTTTGAGCAGCGCGATGTCGCTCATGCCGGCGGTATACTGATAGGTATCCGGGTACAAATGCCCTTCCGGCGTTTCTCCCGCAGGAATGCCGAGCGCTGCGGCAATCTCCGCCTCACTCTTACCCGACAGGGTGTGTTTCAGGTATTTGGACTGCTGCAGCACCTGCTGCCAGTCACGCAGGCGTGAGCCTTCGATAAAGCGTGCGGTGAACTGCGCCTCTTTGCCGCTGGCCAACAGTTTCAGCATCTGGCGCACCGTCATGCCCGGCGTGAACCGGTAGGTACCGGCTTTAAACTCCGCCAACTCCGGCTCCAGCTTCAGCAGCCACTGGAACCAGCGCCCGTTGCGTACCAGTTTATCGCGTACCAGTAGCCCTTCCAGCGCTACCCGGCCGGTGCCGGCCGGCAGTTTGAAGATGGTTTCTTGCTGGATAGCCAGCGGCGTATCGGCAAAGCGTTCGATCTTCTGGTAGCCCCAAAACAGCAGCGCCAATACCAGAACAACAATAACAGACAGGACCTTCAGCTTTCTTTTCTTCATCAATCAGCCATGGTTAACAGTGTGGACGCAAAAAATCATACAGCTGGCGCGAAGCATAACGCCATGATTGCGCAGCGTTTACCGGCAGCAGCGGCATCAGCGCATTGCTCACCAGCACTTCGTCGGCATCGGCCAGCGTCTCCAGCGGTTCACTGACGCAGTGCAGACGGTATTCCGAGCCCGCCAGCAGCGCGATCACCCGCCGCCGCATCAGGCCCGCGACGCCGGCCTGGCTCAGATCCGGGGTAAATACCGCTTTTCCCTTACGCCAGAACAAATTAGCCGCACAGCATTCCACCAGCATACCGGCAGTGTCAAGCACCAGCGCCTCGTCGGCGGCCGTCTGGTCAAGATGCGCGCGGATCAGCACCTGCTCCAGGCGGTTCAAATGCTTCAACCCCGCCAGCAACGGATTGCGCGCCAGCGCCACCGGGCTGAGCGCAAGCGTGATGCCCTGCTCGCGCCACTGCAAATAGTGCGCAGGGTAGCTGCTGCGGGCGACGATACGCGTCGGATTTTCGCACCCCGTCGGGCTGTAACCCCGCCCGCCGCTGCCGCGCGTCAGTATCGCTTTGACCACGCCGAGCGGAATTGATTCGGCCGCCAGCGCCATCTCCCGCTCGAAAGCCAGCCAATCGGTGGCAGGCAGCATCAGCCGCTGCGCCGCTTGCTGCAACCGCTCCAGATGCCAGGGCAGCAGCTCGATTTTACCGTCGATAACCCGGGCGGTAGTAAAGCAGCCATCGCCGAACTGCAGGCCACGATCGCTCGGCGCCAGCGCATCGTGGCGCTGTCCGTTAATCCAGTACATGCTTCCTCCTGTTGCCGGGTTATTTCATTACGCTCGCAGGATAGCAGGCGGCGAGACGATACGCAGCCCCGCCAGCGGCCAAACGGCAGGCGTAAAAAAGCCCGGTTAAAAAACCGGGCTTTTCGTCAGCTATCCGCAGCGCGAGTTACACTCGGCGGAAGATCAGCGAGCCGTTGGTGCCGCCGAAGCCGAAGGAGTTACACAGGGTGAACTCCATATCGCTGACCTGGCGCGCTTCGTGAGGCACGAAGTCCAGATCGCAACCTTCATCCGGGTTATCCAGGTTGATGGTTGGCGGTACCGCCTGATCGCGCAGCGCCAGCACGGTGAAGATAGACTCGATCGCGCCTGCCGCCCCCAACAGGTGGCCAGTCATCGATTTGGTCGAGCTCACCAGCACGCTGTGGGCATCGGCGCCGAAGACGGATTTCACCGCCTGCGCTTCCGCCTGGTCACCCGCCGGCGTAGAGGTGCCATGCGCATTGATGTAGCCGATTTGTGACGGGGTCACACCGGCGTCAAGCAGGGCATTTTCCATCGCCAGCGCAGCGCCCGCGCCGTTTTCCGGCGGTGACGTCATGTGATAAGCATCGCTGCTCATCCCAAAGCCCACCACTTCGGCGTAGATTTTCGCGCCGCGTTTTTTCGCGTGCTCGTACTCTTCCAGCACCATCATGCCGGCGCCGTCGCCCAGCACGAAGCCGTCACGGTCTTTATCCCACGGACGGCTCGCCGCCTGTGGGTTGTCATTACGGGTGGACAGGGCGCGCGCTGCGCCAAAGCCGCCGACGCCCAATGGGGTGCTGGCTTTCTCTGCCCCACCGGCCAGCATCACGTCAGCATCATTGTAAGCAATGATACGCGCCGCATGGCCGATGTTGTGCACACCTGAAGTACAGGCGGTGGCAATGGAAATGCTTGGGCCACGCATGCCGTACATGATTGTCAGGTGGCCTGCAATCATATTCACGATGGTGGATGGCACGAAGAACGGACTGATTTTCCGTGGGCCACCGTTAACCAGTGAACTGTGGTTTTCTTCGATCAAACCCAGGCCGCCGATGCCGGAACCGATCGCGGCTCCAATGCGGCTGGCGTTAGCCTCGGTGATGTCCAGACCTGCATCCTGCATGGCTTGCATGCCGGCAGCGATACCGTACTGGATAAAGGCGTCCACCTTGCGCGCATCTTTGCGAGAGATGAAATCCTCAGAATTAAAATTCTTTACCAGGCCAGCAAACTTGGTCGCATAGGCAGTGGTATCGAAATGATCGATCAGGCTGATGCCACTCTGACCGGCAAGAAGAGCGTTCCACGTGGACTCTACCGTATTGCCGACAGGAGACAACATGCCCAGTCCGGTCACAACTACTCGACGCTTAGACACGTTTGTCCTCCAGGGAGGGAAAAATATGACACTAGGGATAGAAAAAACTTAGGCGGTCGAACGACCGCCTAGATATGTTCTCTTACTGCTGGCTAGCGTTGATGAAATCAATAGCTGCCTGAACAGTAGTGATCTTCTCAGCTTCTTCGTCTGGAATCTCGGTGTCGAATTCTTCTTCCAGTGCCATTACCAGCTCAACGGTGTCAAGAGAATCAGCGCCCAGATCTTCAACGAAAGAAGCGTTGTTCAAAACTTCTTCCTGTTTAACACCCAGTTGCTCAACAATGATTTTCTTAACGCGTTCTTCGATAGTGCTCATACTCTTAAATTTCCTATCAAAACTCGCTTTCGCGATGGTTTTCGTAGTGTATAAAATGCTGAAAAAGATGCAACTAAATCCCGGCTGGTCAAACCACGATTTTACGCTATTTTGCGGTTTTTGCCTCAAATAACGCAAATGGTTTTCACATTTTTTAAATCATGTACATGCCGCCATTGACATGTAACGTTTCACCGGTGATATAGCCGGCCTCATCAGAGGCCAAAAATGCAACAGCGCTGGCGATTTCTTTAGCATCGCCCAGCCGGTTGGCTGGAACTGATGACAAAATGCCTGCGCGTTGATCATCTGTCAACGCCCGTGTCATGTCCGTCTCAATAAAGCCAGGTGCCACGACGTTGACCGTAATGCCACGCGAAGCAACTTCACGTGCCAAAGATTTGCTAAAACCAATCAGACCGGCTTTAGCCGCCGCGTAATTCGCCTGCCCTGCGTTCCCCATGGTGCCGACAACGGAACCGATGGTGATGATACGGCCAAACCGCTTTTTCATCATAGCGCGCATTACCGCTTTTGACAGGCGGAATACGGAAGTCAGATTGGTGTCGAGGATATCCTCCCACTCGTCATCCTTCATACGCATCAGCAGGTTATCACGCGTGATGCCGGCATTATTCACTAAAATGTCGATTTCGCCAAATTCGGCGCGAATCGATGCCAGCACGCTGTCGATAGATTGCGCATCAACAACGTTCAACATAAACCCTTTGCCGTTTGCGCCCAGGTAGCTGCTGATCGCTTCAGCGCCGCTCTCGCTGGTCGCGGTGCCGATCACTTTGGCGCCGCGTGCCACAAACGTTTCTGCAATAGCTCGGCCAATACCGCGGCTCGCGCCGGTGACCAGAACGATTTTACCTTCGAAGCTCATCATTTTCCTCTTTATTGTTCAAGCGCCGCCGACAGGCTGGCGGTGTCGTTCACCGCCGCAGCCGTCAGGGTGTCAACAATACGTTTAGTCAGGCCGGTCAGCACTTTGCCCGGCCCCACTTCCAGCAGCGACGTCACTCCCTGTGCTGCGATAAATTCTACGCTCTCGGTCCAACGTACCGGGCTGTACAGCTGACGCACCAGCGCGCTGCGAATCGCTTCCGGATCGTTTTCGGTGCGCACGTCGACGTTGTTCACCACCGGCACCTGCGGCGCGTTGAAGGTGATGTCCTGCAGCGCCACGGCCAGCTTGTCGGCGGCCGGCTTCATCAGCGCGCAGTGCGAAGGCACGCTCACCGGCAGCGGCAGCGCACGTTTGGCGCCGGCGGCTTTGCAGGCGGCGCCTGCGCGCTCAACCGCTTCTTTGTTGCCGGCGATGACCACCTGGCCCGGCGAGTTGAAGTTGACCGGAGAAACCACCTGCCCTTGCGCAGACTCTTCACACGCTTTGGCGATCGCGTCGTTGTCCAGACCGATGATGGCATACATCGCGCCGGTGCCTTCCGGCACCGCTTCCTGCATCAGCTTGCCGCGCAGCTCGACCAGACGGATCGCCGCCTTGAAGTCCAGCACGCCGGCGCAGACCAGCGCCGAGTATTCGCCCAGGCTGTGACCCGCCATCAGCGCAGGCGCTTTACCGCCCTGCTGCTGCCAAACGCGGAAAATCGCCACCGAGGCGGCCAGCAGAGCCGGTTGGGTCTGCCAGGTTTTGTTCAGTTCTTCCGCCGGGCCTTGCTGCACCAGCTGCCACAGGTCGTAACCCAGGGCGGAAGAGGCCTCGCCGAAGGTTTCTTCAACGATCGGGAACTGTGCGGCCAATTCGGCCAGCATGCCAACGGTCTGTGACCCCTGGCCCGGGAAAACAAAAGCAAATTGCGTCATTTTTTCTTCCTGTCCAAATCAGAAACGAACCAGCGCCGAGCCCCAGGTAAAGCCGCCGCCGAAGGCCTCCAGCAGCACCAGTTGGCCACGCTGAATTCGCCCGTCGCGCACGGCTTCGTCCAGTGCGGAAGGCACCGAGGCGGCAGAGGTGTTGCCGTGACGATCGAGCGTCACCACCACTTTGTCCATTCCCATGCCCAGTTTTTTCGCCGTTGCGCTGATGATGCGCAGGGTGGCCTGGTGCGGTACCAGCCAATCCAGCTCGCTGCGGTCCATATTGTTGGCCTGCAACGTCTCATCGACGATGCGCGCCAGCTCGGTAACCGCAACCTTGAAGACTTCGTTGCCCGCCATGGTGACATAGGCCGGCTTGTCTTGATTCTGACGATCCTTGTACGGCAGCGTCAGCAGGTTGCCGTAGCTGCCGTCGGCATGCAGATGGGTAGACAGAATGCCCGGCGCTTCAGAAGCCCCCAGCACCACCGCCCCTGCGCCATCGCCAAACAGAATGATGGTGCCGCGATCTTCAGGATCCAGCGTGCGCGACAAGACGTCCGCGCCGATAACCAGCGCATGTTTGACCGCACCGTTTTTCACGTACTGATCGGCCACGCTGAGCGCGTAAGTAAAGCCGGCGCAGGCCGCAGCCAGATCGAACGCCGCGCAGTCTTTGATGCCCAGCATTTGCTGCACCAGGCACGCCGCGCTCGGGAACGCGTGAGTGGTCGTGGTGGTCGCCACGACGATCAGCCCAATGTCTTCTTTAGCCACACCTGCCATTTCCAGCGCTTTCTCAGCGGCCTGGAAGCTCATCGTCGCAACGGTTTCATCCGCAGCGGCGATGCGACGTTCGCGGATACCGGTACGCGTGACGATCCACTCGTCAGAGGTATCCACCATTTTTTCCAAATCAGCATTGGTGCGCACTTGTACGGGCAAATAACTCCCCGTACCGAGAATCTTTGTATACATGTACGATCAGTCACTCTTAGGTAATACAGCCTCAAGGCGCGCAGCAATCCTTTCCGGGACTTGCCGCTGCACCGCCTGCACAGCCTGTTCGATTGCGACTGCAAACGCGTGAGTGTTCGCAGCGCCGTGGCTCTTGACTACGGTGCTGCGCAATCCTAACAGACATGCGCCATTATACTGGTCGGGGTTCAGGTGGCCGAACCGCTTAACCACCCGTTTTTGCAACCAACGGCCCAACAATTTCAGCCACCACGCTTGCTTGTTTCCGTCGCCGGACGATTTCAGCAGCGATAAGAACACCCTGACCACCCCTTCCATGGTTTTCAGGGTGACGTTGCCCACGAAGCCATCGCAAACCAACACGTCGGTCTTGCCGGTGAGCAGTTCGTTTCCTTCCAGGTAACCAATATAGTTGATTGCCGGAGTATTTTTTAGCACAGCGGCCGCTTCGCGGATATTATCCAGGCCTTTAATCTCTTCTTCGCCAATATTCAGCAGCGCCACCCGCGGTTGCGCAATGCCGATCACCTCTTCCGCCATCACCGCACCCATCACGGCAAACTGCACCAGCATGGTACTGTCGCACTCAACGTTGGCGCCCAGATCCAGCACCACGGTTTTACTGCGTTGCTGATTCGGGATCGCCGTCATCAGCGCCGGGCGTTCGATGCCCTCCAGCGGCTTGACCAACAGCTTCGCCAATCCCATCAGCGCACCGGTATTGCCGGCGCTGACGCAGCCTTGCGCGTTTCCGCTGCTGAGCTGCTCGAGCGCAATGCGCATCGACGTGCCGCGGCTGGCGCGTATCGCTTGTGAAGGTTTGGCGTCGCCGGCGATCACGGACTCGGCGGGCACGACTTGCAGACGCTCCAGAAGAACCGGATCGGCGTGGGCAAGCAAAGGGGAGATGACGTCGGGATTGCCGACCAGCAGGAGATGAAGCTGTAAATTAGAGGCCAGTGCCTGCAACGAAGCAGGCACTGTGACGCAGGGACCGAAGTCCCCGCCCATTGCATCTAACGCCAGGGTTAGACGAGTCAAGGTATCGCTACTTAGCCGATAACCTTGCGACCGCGGTAGAAACCGTCGGCAGTGATGTGGTGACGACGGTGAGTTTCACCGGATACTTTGTCTACAGACAGAGTAGTCGTGGTCAGAGCATCGTGAGAACGACGCATGCCACGCTTGGAACGGGTTGGTTTATTCTGTTGTACGGCCATGGACCTTACTCCTCAATTACTTACGCTTTAAACTGGCTAATACGGCAAACGGATTCGGTTTCTCCGCCTCGGGAGGCAGTTGGCCGAATACCATGTCCGCTTCGGACACTTCACAGTGTTCAGATTCATGTACCGGAACGACAGGCAGTGAAAGAATAATTTCGTCTTCAATCATTGCCAACAGATCGACTTCGCCAAACTCGTCAACTTCGATCGGTTCGTACGCTTCCGGTAATGCCTCAGCCTGCTCATCATTGACGACCGGGCTAAAACAATATGTTGTGTGAACCTGATGTTCGAACGGGACTCCACAGCGTTGGCACATCAACGTTACCGTGACGTCCGCATGCCCTGTTATCACCGCGAGGCGCTGATTGTCGATATTGAACGACAACGACACCTCGACATCACTGTCCACACTGACCACGGAGTCGGCAACACGAGTAACCTGCTCAGGCGCATAGACACCAGCATAGTCCAGGCGTTTCTGAGCGGTACGTACCGCATCAATGGTCAAGGGTAATTTTACCTTTTGCATAGGGCGCGCATATTAACTTTGTAACGACATAGAGTCAAAGAAAAAGGCCGTAAAACGGCTCCTTTCACCAATATTCGCTTCCACAGCGGCCGACAGTTTAAAATGCCGTACCCATTTACGCTACGGTTTGCGAAAAAAATTATGCAGAGATTGCTTTTAGCCTCCACCTCCCCCTATCGAAAAATGCTGCTGGAGAAGCTGCAGCTGCCCTTCGACTGTGCCGCACCCGAGGTGGATGAAACCCCACTGCCGGGCGAAACCGCCGAAGCGCTGGTGCTGCGCCTGGCAGCAGCGAAGGCGCAGGCGCTGGCCCTCGCCTATCCCGAACATCTGATCATCGGCTCCGATCAGGTCTGCGTGATCGATGGCAACATCACCGGCAAGCCCCACACCGAGGAGAACGCCCGGGCGCAGCTGCGCCAGGCCGCCGGCCAGGCCGTGACTTTTTATACCGGCCTGGCGCTGTACAACGGCCGCAGCAAACAGCTGCAGGCCCTGTGCGAGCCGTTCCACGTGCATTTTCGCGCGCTGAGCGAAACGGAGATCGCCGCCTATGTGCGTCTGGAGCAACCGCTGAACTGCGCAGGCAGTTTTAAGAGTGAAGGATTGGGGATCGCGCTGTTTGACAGGCTGGAAGGCCGGGACCCGAACGCCCTGATCGGCATGCCGTTGATCGCGCTGTTGGAGATGTTGCGGGCTGAGGGCATCAACCCGCTGGTCTGACGCGGATTACTTGGCCGCCTGCCGGCGCAGCACCTGCAGGCAGTGGCGCAGCTCTTCGTCCATCGGCGCTTCGATGCGCATCGTTTCGCCGGTGGAGGGATGCTCGAAGCGCAGCGCCGCAGCGTGCAGGAACAGCCGCTTCAGGCCGGTACCCGCCAGCTGGCGATCGAACTCGCGGTCGCCATAGCGATCGTCAAAGGCGATCGGATGCCCGGCATGCAGCGTGTGCACGCGGATCTGGTGAGTGCGCCCGGTGATCGGGCTGGCCTTCACCAGGGTGGCGAATTCGTAACGCTCTTCCACCTTGAAGCGGGTTTCCGAAGGCTTGCCTTCGCTGCTGACGCGCACGATGCGCTCACCGCTTTGCAGAATGTTTTTCAGCAGCGGCGCCTGTACGGCCTTGCAGTGGGATTGCCACTGGCCGCGCACCAGCGCCAGATAATCCTTCTGCATGCCCTTCAGCCGCAGCTGTTCGTGCAGCGAGCGCAGCGCGGAGCGCTTCTTGGCCACCAGCAGCACGCCGGAGGTGTCGCGATCCAGACGGTGCACCAGCTCGAGGAAACGGGCTTCCGGGCGCAGCGCGCGCAGCCCTTCGATCACGCCGAAGCTCAGGCCGCTGCCGCCATGCACCGCGGTGCCGGAGGGCTTGTTGAGGATCAGGAGGTGGTCGTCTTCATAAAGGATGCAGTCTGCCAATGCGGCTACCTTATCCAGCTTGGCGGACACCGGCGTCTCTTCGCGTTCGGCCACCCGCACCGGCGGCACGCGCACCACGTCGCCGGCCGCCAATTTGTATTCGACCTTGATGCGTCCTTTATTGACCCGCACCTCGCCCTTACGCACGATGCGATAAATCATGCTCTTCGGCACGCCTTTCAGGCGAGCGAGCAGAAAGTTGTCGATTCTCTGACCGGCTTCGTCGTCGGATATCGTGATGAATTGTACTGCTGGATTGTTCGTTTTCATGGTGCGGGATTCTAAATAGAGCGCGTGAATAGCGCCACATCTTTTTCTGTGCTTAACTGTCTCTCTAACGGCGGGCGAAACCCCAGCGGACAATAAGGCAGCAAGCCGATTTGAACGTTTGCGATTTCTTCCGCAGTTAAGGAAAAGTCACCTTGCTATAACGGCATCAGCAGTGGAATAATGCAGTTACTTTCCGCGTTGATTCCCGTTAAACAGGGAAAACGGTGGGATTATAAAATTTGTCTGATCGCGCAAAAACGCAGCAATGGCGTAAGACGTAATGCGAAATCAAACAATTAGCGGGCTGCGGGTTGCAGCTTGGCCGGCAAATGGAATCAGATCTGTCGACGTAAATCAGAGGCTATTCCCCTAGTAAAAGTGCTGTCTTTCACAAAGAAAAGCAGGCTTACCGAGATAATGCGCCCCTATGCAGGCGACAACCGTGAGGTTGACGGCTTTGCGAGAAGACACGGGGCTTTCGGTTTAACTCCGGCCATGAGGTTATTTTGCCCGCAGCTTTGTCGATAATGTAAAAATAACGAGTAAGTTAAGATGAAAAGAATGTTGATTAACGCAACTCAGCAGGAAGAGTTGCGTGTTGCCCTCGTAGATGGACAGCGGCTGTATGATTTGGATATCGAAAGTCCGGGTCATGAGCAGAAAAAAGCGAATATTTACAAAGGCAAAATCACCCGCATTGAACCAAGTCTTGAAGCAGCGTTCGTGGACTACGGCGCAGAACGACATGGTTTCCTCCCCCTTAAAGAAATCGCCCGCGAATACTTCCCTAGCAATTACTCTTCCCATGGCCGCCCGAACATCAAAGATGTGCTGCGCGAAGGCCAGGAAGTCATCGTTCAGGTAGACAAAGAAGAACGTGGCAACAAAGGCGCCGCCTTGACCACCTTCATCAGCCTCGCGGGCAGCTATCTGGTGCTGATGCCGAACAACCCGCGTGCCGGCGGTATTTCCCGCCGCATCGAGGGCGACGATCGCACCGAGCTGAAAGAAGCGCTCTCCTCGTTGCAACTGCCGGACGGCATGGGCCTGATCGTTCGCACCGCGGGCGTAGGCAAATCCGCCGACGCGCTGCAGTGGGATCTCTCCTTCCGTCTCAAGCACTGGGAAGCGATTAAAAAAGCCGCCGAGGGCCGCCCTGCGCCGTTCCTGATCCACCAGGAAAGCAACGTTATCGTGCGCGCCTTCCGCGATTACCTGCGCCCGGACATCGGCGAAATCCTGATCGACAACCCGAAAATTCTCGATCTGGCCAAAGAGCACATCGCTGCGCTGGGCCGCCCGGATTTCAGCAGCAAAATTAAACTGTACAGCGGTGAAATCCCTCTGTTCAGCCACTACCAGATCGAATCGCAGATCGAATCCGCCTTCCAGCGTGAAGTGCGCCTGCCGTCCGGCGGTTCGATCGTCATCGACAGCACCGAAGCGCTGACCGCCATCGACATCAACTCCGCCCGCGCAACCCGCGGCGGCGACATCGAAGAGACGGCGTTCAACACCAACCTGGAAGCGGCGGACGAGATCGCTCGCCAGCTGCGCCTGCGTGACCTTGGCGGCCTGATCGTCATCGACTTCATCGACATGACGCCGGTTCGCCACCAGCGCGAAGTGGAAAACCGCCTACGCGACGCCGTGCGCCAGGACCGTGCGCGCATCCAGATCGGCCGCATTTCCCGTTTCGGCCTGCTGGAAATGTCTCGTCAGCGCCTCAGCCCGTCGCTGGGCGAGTCCAGCCACCACGTGTGCCCACGCTGTAACGGCACCGGCACCATCCGCGACAACGAATCGCTGGCGCTGTCCATCCTGCGCCTGATCGAAGAAGAAGCGCTGAAGGAAAACACCAAAGAAGTTCACGCTATCGTGCCGGTTCAGGTCGCTTCGTACCTGCTGAACGAAAAGCGCGAATCCGTCAGCGCGATCGAAAAACGCCAGGGCGGCGTGAAAGCCGTCATCGTGCCGAACGATCAGATGCAAACCCCGCACTACTCGGTGCTGCGTGTGCGTAAAGGTGAGGAAACCTCTACCCTGAGCTACCTGCTGCCGAAGCTGCATGAAGAAGACATGGAGCGCCCGCTGGAAGATGCGCCGATGGAACGCAAGCGTCCGGAGCAACCGGCCCTGGCTTCCTTCTCCCTGTCCGCCGATGCGCCGCCGCCGGCTGAAGAAGCTGTCGCCGTGGCCAAGCCTGCCGCTGCCGCCGCCAAGGCTCAAGCCGCAGCGCCGGTCGCCGCCAAGCCGGGCTTCCTGGGCCGCCTGTTCGGGGGTTTGAAGAGCCTGTTCGCCGGTGAAGAACAACCTGCCGTCGAAGAAGCCAAACCGGCCGAAACGCCGAAGGCGGAAGGCAACGGTGAAAACCGTCGTCAGGATCGTCGCGGTCAACGCCGTCAAGGCACCGGCCGTAAAGAGCGCGGTGAGCGTGCCGATCGTCCGGAACGCGGCGAGCGTAAAGAGCGCGGTGAAGGCCGTGACAATCGCGAGCGCGACAACCGTGAACCACGTGAGAACCGTGAAGGCCGTGAATCGCGTGAATCCCGCGATGAACAGCGCCGTAACCGCCGCAACCAGCAGCAGAACGCACCGGTCACTGAGGAAACCGCCTCGGAAGAAAACGCTAAAGCGCCGCGCGAAGATCAGCAGCAGCGTCGTGAGCAACGTGCTGAACGCCAGCGTCGTCGTCAGGAAGAGAAGCGCCAGGCTCAGCAGGAAGTGAAAGCGCTGGAAAGCGTTGACACGATCGAGAGCACCGACGAAGAGCAGGAAGAACGCCAGCAGCAGAACATGCAGCGCCGTCAGCGCCGCCCTCTGTCGCAGAAAGTGCGCATCCTGTCTGCGGAAGAAGAACTGCAGCGTGCAGCGGAAGAACTGCTGGCGCCGAAAGCGCCGGTAGCGAAAGCCGCCGACGCGCAGCCGACTGCCGACGACAGCGTCAAGCTGCTGCCGGAAACCGTTGCCGCTCAGCCGGAAGACGATGCCCAGGGCGAAAACCGCGGCAACGGCGAAGGCATGCCGCGTCGCTCCCGTCGTTCACCGCGTCACCTGCGCGTCAGCGGCCAGCGCCGCCGCCGTTACCGTGATGAGCGTTACCCGCTGCAATCCCCAATGCCGCTGGCGGGCGCATTCGCTTCGCCGGAAATGGCGTCGGGCAAAGTCTGGGTAAGCTACCCGGTTGCTCAGGTTGAAGAAACCGAAGTGCAGGCCGAAGTCGTAGAACAGGCAGCGGCACCGGTTGTCGCCGCAGCGGTTGAACAACACAGCGTTGCCGTGGAAGAAACTCAGGCTGCGGCCAGCGTCAACGAGCCGGCACCAGAAGCCGCCGTTGAAACTGCAGCCGTCACCGTAACGGAAGAAGCGGCAGCCGTGGCACCGGTCGTTGCCACCCCGGCCGAGGAAACCCCGGCACCGGTGGAAGCCGCACCGGCACCTGCCGCAGTTGAAGAGCCGAAAGCGGAAGAGACTGCCCCGGCAGTGGAAGCCGAGCCGGTAGCTGAAGCCGTAACTGCAGAGCCTGTGGTTGAAGCCAAGCTGGTGGAAGAGAAGCCTGTGGTCGAAACTGCACCGGTAGAAGCCACGCCAGCGGAAGAAACGCCAGTGGTAGAAGCCGCACCTGCGGCAGCCGCCGTAGAAGCCGCTCCGGTCGAAAAAGCCCCAGCGCCAATCGCCGCGGAACCTGCGCCTGTGGTTGTTCAGCAGCCGGCACCGGTGAAAGCTGTGCAGGACGTGCTGTACAAACACATCGCCACTGCGCCGATGACCAAAGCGCCTGCGCCGGCCTACGTGCCGGAAGAACGCAAGCACAGCGATTGGCAGCGCCCTTCCTTCAACTTTGAAGGCAAAGGCTCCGCAGGCGGCCATTCGGCGGTGAGCCAGGCGACCGCGCCGGCCACCAAGCCGCAGCCGGTTAACGAATGAGTTAATCTGCAACCCTAAAAAAACCCGCCGATGGCGGGTTTTTTCTTGCCGGTAAAAAGGCTCAGGCTATCTTTTTCAGTTTCTTGATGTCCAAAACATCCAACTTGCCGTCAAGCCGGCTGACGAACTGCTGAAAATGCGCCGTCTCATTATGCTTATCCAGCGCTTCACTGCTGGCCCAACGCTCAAAGAACACGAAGACACCCGGTTTTTCCAGATCGCGATGCAAATCATACTGCAGGTTGCCCAACTCCTGGCGGCTCGGCTCGATAATATCGTGCACCGCTTCGCTGACGGCGGCTTCAAATCCCGCTTTCGCTTGCAGGGTGGCGATAACGCGTACTTCCATTGCTTTCTCCCTTTCCACTTGATGAAGGTCGACGGTATTGGCGTCGGCATCGTTGAAATCTCTGCCACTATGCGCCCGCCGCCCTATTGATTTCAACTTGTCGCCAACAAACAGATGCATCTCAGGCACTTTCCGCTTATCCTTACACCCCGGCGTGAATAAACCCATTATTCGCTTTTCATTAGACGTATTTGACCGCCGGAGCCTAGCTAGATGACCGCACAACCTCAAGTTCTGAAAATCCGCCGCCCAGACGACTGGCATATCCACCTGCGTGACGACGAGATGCTGAAAACGGTGGTGCCCTATACCAGCCAGGTATTTGGCCGGGCGATCGTGATGCCGAACCTGGTTCCCCCCGTAACGACCGTGGCCGCCGCGCGCGCCTACCGCGATCGCATTCTGGCGGCGGTCCCGCAGGGCCACAACTTCACTCCGCTGATGACCTGCTACCTGACCAACTCCCTGGCCGCCAGTGAACTGGTCAACGGCTTCGAGCAAGGGGTGTTTACCGCCGCCAAGCTGTATCCGGCCAACGCTACGACCAACTCCAGCCACGGCGTCAGCGACGTGACCGGCATTTACCCGCTGTTCGAACAGATGCAAAAAATCGGCATGCCGCTGCTGATCCACGGCGAAGTGACCGATCCTGCCGTCGATATTTTCGACCGCGAGGCGCGCTTTATCGAACAGGTCATGGAACCTATCCGCCGCCAGTTCCCGGAGCTGAAGATCGTTTTCGAGCACATCACCACCAAAGAAGCGGCGCAATATGTGCAGGCAGGCAATCGTTTCCTCGGCGCCACCATCACGCCACAGCACCTGATGTTCAACCGCAACCACATGCTGGTGGGCGGCATTCGCCCACACCTGTTCTGCCTGCCGATCCTCAAGCGCAATGTCCACCAGGAAGCGCTGCGTCAGGCGGTCGCCAGCGGTTCGGATCGTTTCTTCCTCGGCACCGACTCCGCGCCGCATCTCAAGCACCGCAAAGAATCCAGCTGTGGCTGCGCCGGCTGCTTCAACGCGCCGAATGCCATCCCGGCTTACGCTGCCGTGTTCGAACAACTCGGCGCGTTGGAGCACTTTGAAGCCTTCTGCTCGCTCAACGGTCCACGCTTCTATGGTCTGCCGCTCAACGAAGACTTCATCGAGCTGCAGCGCGTGCCAACCACCCAACCGGAAGAGATCGCCCTGGGCAATGAATCCGTGATCCCCTTCCTGGCCGGTGAAACCCTGAACTGGTCGCTGAAAGACTGATATTTTTGCTCCGCCCTCTTGCCCCCGCACGCGGTTAACTGTATAAATAAACAGTAAATCGCTTCGGGGGCAATTATGCGTGTTGAAGTCACTATAGATAAAACCCGGCCGCTGCCGGCGGGTGCCATTGAGGCGCTGACCGGCGAACTGGGCAAGCGGGTCAATCGCCAGTTTCCAGACGCCGTCGTGCAAGTACGTTATGCCGGCGCCAACGGCCTCTCCGTGCTGGGAGGCGCCAAAACCGACCGGGACCTGATCGAGGAAATCCTTCAGGAAACCTGGGAAAGCGCGGACGAGTGGTTCAGCGCAGAATAACACTGCAATGCTGTTTTTGCCGGGGGTCGCTCTCCGGCTTTTTTGTTTCTGGCGCCCTGCCCATTCATCGCTTACCCTTACTTTGGAACAAAATCCGCCTCAGCGCTGTAGTTAACGCAAAGGAGTAAGCATGGCCCCGGACAAGGTGAAATCCGAAGACGCGATGACGTTTGGTGAACTGCTGGCGCTGATTGCCGATCAGAAAAGGCGCTTGAACGTATTGGAAGTGGCTTTCTCTTATCTGGCCTTCAGCCTGGATGACAAAGCCAACCAACTGCTGATCCACAGCCTGAAGCTGGAATCGCACAGCCAGAACCGCGACGCCGAAACGCAAAAACATTTCGCCCATTTGGCCGAAGAGCTGGAAAAATGCCTGCACGGCTCACCGCCGCCAGCCGGCGCGGAATAACGCCCTGCGCTTTACTCATCCAAAAATTCGCATACCGGTTTGTAGAATAATTGTTCGAATAAATATTTATTTTGCAAATTTCGGTGACAACCCCCTCCACCGATGAAAGCGGATGCGTATACTGTAATTGCTCTCATGATGATGAGCCGCATTGATCCTCGTTAGTCACTCACGGTAGTTACTACTCAATAAGGGGTCTTTATGGACAGAAATGATGAAGTAATTCAGACGCACCCGCTTGTCGGTTGGGATATCAGTACTGTCGACGTTTACGACGCCATGATGATACGCCTTCATTACCTGTCTTCACTAGACCAAACGCCAGAAGAAGCCCAAGTAGACAGAACGCTTTGGCTGACCACAGATGTCGCCCGTCAATTAATCAATATTTTAGAGGCCGGCATCGCCAAGATTGAAGCTACGGATTACCAGGATCTTGATCGCAGAAAACATTGATTCATCGTCCTCTAACCCCTGAGGCGCCGCGCCCCATTCCCGGCGCCTTTTTCTTTGCCTTTCGCCGTTCAATCAGTGCATTGCGCTCGGCAACCTTTTATCATGGGGCGATAAGAAATCGCTATCAGAGAGGGTGGGCACGTGGAATATGATTTGATTGTGGTGGGCAGCGGTTCAGTCGGCGCGGCGGCAGGGTATTACGCTACCCGGGCCGGCTTGAAAGTGCTGATGATCGACAGCGCCATTCCCCCGCACCGCAACGGCAGCCATCACGGCGATACCCGTATCATCCGTCACGCTTACGGCGAAGGTGAAAAGTACGTGCCGCTGGTGCTGCGCGCACAGGCGTTGTGGAATGCGCTGATTCAACAATCCGGCGAGGAACTGTTCCAGTCGTGCGGCGTGCTCAATTTGGGGCCGCAGCACTCCGAATTCATTCGCAATGCTCAGCAGAGCGCGCAGAAATTCCGCCTGAACGCACAAACCCTCAGTGCCGAACAGATCGCTCAACGCTGGCCGGAATTCCGCGCTCCGGAAGGTTACGTCGGCGTTTTCGAGCCGGACGCCGGCTTCCTGCGTTCCGAACTGGCGGTGGCCAGCCTGATCAAGCTGGCGAAAGAGGCCGGCTGCAGCCAGTTGTTCAACTGCCCGGTCAGCGCGGTGGAGCCTATCGATGGCGGCGTTGAGGTCGTCACCGGCGAAGGGCGTTTCACGGCGCAAAAAGCCGTGGTCACCGCCGGCACCTGGGTGAAAGCGCTGTTGCCGCAGCTGCCGATTACGCCATTGCGCAAGGTATTCTCCTGGCATCAGGCGGACGGCCGCTACAGCGTGAACAATCGCTTCCCGGCCTTTACCGTCGAAGCGCAGGACGGCACGCACTATTACGGCTTCCCGGCGGATAACGACGGCCTGAAAGTGGGTAAACACGACGGCGGGCAGCCGATGGCTGCCCCCGAGCAGCGTAAACCCTTCGGTAGCTACGCCAGCGACGGTACCGAAGTTTTCTCCTTCCTGCGGCAGTTTTTGCCGGGTGTAGGCGTATGTTTACACGGCGAAGCCTGCAGTTATGACATGAGCCCCGACGAAGACTTTATTATCGATACCCTGCCGGAGTGCGATCGCCTGATGGTCATCAGCGGATTGAGCGGCCACGGCTTCAAGTTCGCCAGCGCGTTGGGTGAGATTGCCGCGCTGTTCGCGCAGGACAAAGCGCCGCCGGTCGACGTCTCCAGCTTTGGTCTGAAACGATTTAGCTAAGCGAAGGATTTCTCTGTCCAGGTTGCCGCAGAGCCCTGGACAGCAAAATTTGGCGGTTACAATTTATTAACCTGCTAACTCTTTTAAATACCAAGTAAAAATTCTGATAACGGAAATTTCTTGCATTCAGCATTTGAATTTCCGAATTGAACACTTGCAGTGTAAGTCCTATTTTACAGAAGATATGCTCCATCGGCTTTCAACAAGGACGTCACCATGAAACTACTTGTCGTGGACGAATGCTGCTTCACCCGGGTCGGTATAGCCAGCTACTTTGCTGATAGTGGGATTACAACGATCAAGTGCTGCCACAGCATTGAGTACGCTACGCCGCTGTTGGCCAGCTTTCAGCCGAGCCACATTCTGGTGAACCTCAGCAACCAGTGCCGCTATAACGAAGCGGACGCACAGCTGCTGGCGTTTATGGAAGCCAGTCAGTCTGCCTTGCTGTTTATCTATCTCGATACGCCTTACCCCTACAGCGAAACGCCAATGCGCATCGCCGATAACGCGTTCCTGTTCAATAAAAGCATTCTGCCGCTCACCTTGCGCACGCTGCGCGAAAATCCGCTGGCGCTGGCCGATGACGGCGAAGAGCGTTCCCTGTTCAGCCCGCAGGAACTGACGGTGATGAAATATTGGATGGCGGAAATGCCCAACTACCGCATCGCGAAAAAGCTGCAGATCAGCTCGCATACGGTGTATGTGCACAAGCGCCATATCACGGAGAAGATCAACGCGCGCAACCGGCTGGAGTTCTACTCGCTGTATAACGTGCTGCGTTATTTCTACCCGCCCAGCGCGCCAACGAATTCGACGCCGCTGGCGCTGCTGGCGGTGTAACATCAAGCCTGCGATAACGCAGGCTTTTTTATCGCCACTCTTCCAGCGCTCACGCGCGCCCCGCTATAAAAGGTGCCGAGAAAAGGACTATAATCAAAGGTCTCTTTCTTCAGGCGGCTGAAATGTTAAACCGAATACTGGCGGCTATCGTCAACAACGTGCGTGAGCACCTGGTGCTGTATCTTTGTCTGTGGCTGGTGCTGCTGGCGCTGGATGTCTATTTTTTCTTCGTGATGTAACCCATGCCGTCGTCATTTCCCCGATTGAGCTTCAGCCGCTTCGGCGATCCCGCCCAGGTGCTGGCGCTGCAGCAGACGAGCATGCCGTCGCTGCGCCCCGGCCGGCGGCTACTGCAGATGCGCTATGCCCCGATCAACCCTTCCGACCTGATCCCGATTCACGGCCAATACGCGCACCGCATCGCCCTGCCGCAGGTGCCTGGCTATGAAGGCGTAGGCGTCATCATCGATCCGCAAAGCGGACGCTCGACCGGCCGACGCGCACTGGCGGTAGCGGGTGACGGCAGTTGGCAAACCTTCGTCACGTTGCCTGAAGAACGGGTGGTCTGGGTACCGGACGACATCGACGACGCCAGCGCAGCGCAAATCTATATCAACCCGCTCACCTGCTGGGTGCTGCTGACGCAATGGCTACCGCTCAGCGCTGGCGACGTGCTGCTGCTCAACGGCGGCGGCTCCGCCGTTAGCCTGCTGTTGGCGCAACTGACGGCGCTGCGTGGCATTCGTCTGGCGGTGGTGGTACGCAACCTCGCTCATCGCCCAGCGCTGCTGGCCGCCGGCGCCTGGCGCGTTATTGAAGCCCCGCAGCTGGCGCAAATGACCCACTTTGGCGCCCGCGCCGCTATCGACTGCATCGGCGGAGAAGACGGATTGCAGCTGGCGCGGGCGGTTCGCACCGGCGGCGACTTTGTGGCGCTGGGCCTGCTGGGTGGGCGCCAGGTGGACTGGCGGCGCGTGGTAGACGAATTGAAGCTGCGCGCTTCGCTGTTCCACTTGCGCAAATGGAATGCGCAGGCAGCACCGGCGCAGTGGCAAACGGCGTTTTATCAGCTATTCCAGCTGCTGCGACGCGGCCAGCTGGCTTTGCGCCCCCCCGCCGCGATTTATCCTTTGCGTCAGTACGCAGCGGCGCTGCAGCACGCAGCCCTACCCGGCGTATGCGGCAAAATATTCCTTACGCCGACGGTATCGGAGACGATTGCGGTGGATTAACCATTACTCAACGGGGTTCCCAATAAATAAAATACAATGGAGGAAAAGGCGCCTTTTCCGTTAATGCAAACTTATTAGTGGTGAGATGCCCTTTTATTAGGGCAACGGACATTATTATGCTATCAATCTCTACGCTTTGAGATAAGGCGCATCGTTACCCAAGAAATAACGATCGATAGTAAAATGAGCATGACAATTAAAGAGTCAAACGATGAACTCATTAAATCTAGTGGGTTTGAGATCTTCGCCACCTTTAAGTACGTATCCTCTGATAGATGCCTGAAAACAACTTCAGCCAGTACGACAAGCCAGGCAACAACAGCAGATTGGGGTTGTAGTGGTAAAGTAATACTGGCCACGGTTTTACAGTAAGAACGGTATCTGTTCTCTGATTCTTCCGGCGTCAGCCCCCCGTTGTTACGCTTAGTTTTCTTGTTCATTAAGTCACTTGTTTCATGTTGGAGTGAGAATATCACCTTTAATCAGGTGGGCAAATTTACTGTGCCACTACAGTTGAAACCGTTTCTCATGTCAGTGATGCCGGCGACCAGTCAGATTTTTGTGCCTTTCCGCCCTTTCCAAAAGCCATCTCTGTCAGTTGAATCAACGGAACACGCTGCTGGCAGATGTTATCGACAAGCTAAATCGTTTTAGCAGGTATATATTTGTCGATAGAGTTGGTTTTTGTAAAAACCTCTAAGCATTGGCGATTATTAAAATGTCATGAGCTAAGTAATGACAGAGTTTCTAAAAGCATTCACTACAAGTAGCAAAACCTCAGTGATTCCACAGTCCATGCCAACTCCCTAGTGCAAAACTATTCCAGCAAAAAAGGCTCCGGTATTAATTTTTTTCAGAGCCAACAATAGTTACATGGTTAATGAATTTATATCGAGTAACTGCCTTAGCTGAAAATCAACAACTGGAAGAACCGGTGAAAATAAATGACGAGTGGTTTTATACGGAAAAATTTTTCCTTGGTTGACTATGTGCTCTCTGATTTTTAACGGGCAGAACGGCTCACCATTATTCCAGTCGTGCACTCTCACGCGTACATCAGTATAGTCAAGCAATATACAAGGAAGGTACGTTAGCCCAAGATTATTGGCCACGCGATATCGATGGTTGCCATCCATAATGATCCCCGTGTTTTTTTCAATGGGAACGGGTGTTATCCATTTTTGGCAACGCGCTATCTCCTCTGTTAATGCTATAACATGTTCCATGTTGACCTCTTCAGAGGGACGGATCAAGGCAACTGGATGTAATATTACCTCATACTGCATGTTCACCTCACCTGAAATTTTCAAGGGCATTAAGTAAGATATCTATCTCATCTTCACTGTTATACGCATGAACGGATGCACGAACGACTGACTCCAGCCCACGATTTCGCATGTCAATGAATGTCGAACTCGATCGAGAACATGAGACATTAATTCGACGTGGTTGAGCCGATAGGTATTCCTTAACAGATTCAGCTGTTTTATTTTTAACGGTAAATGTAACGATTCCTGACAGATTCTCTCCTTTATCCTGTAACTGAACGTGCGGTATACATTTCAGGCCTGAGCGAAGTTGCTTAGCCAACTTAAAAATCCTTTGCGTTACTTTACCTTGCCCTAACGAAAGCGCATATTTCGCGGCCGCCCCCAGGCCAAGCCTGTCAGCAATATTTGCCTCCCAGCATTCGAATCGTCGGGCTCCTTCGCTAATATGATAACGCTGCTCATCTATAAGACTGGCAGCATGGTGATCAAGCCACACCGGTTCAATATTCGAACTCAGGGTGCTGTCCATCCATAAAAAACCCGTACCGCGTGGAGCTCTCAGGTATTTACGCCCTGAGGCTGTTAACACGTGGCACCCAATTTTTTGGACATCAAGTTGTAAATGTCCAATACCCTGGCAAGCATCAAGGAAAAACCACACGCCAGCATCACGAGCAAGGGCGCCTATTTTTTCTACCGGCTGTATTGGTCCTCCATGAGTTCCCAGTATTGGGAGACTGATTAATCTGACTCGAGGATTGTCAAGGGCATGTTGTAACTGCTTCAGACAAACAGCCCCATCCTCATCCGCTTCCAGAATGTTGATCTGAATGCCATCACGTTTTTGTCGTTGCAGGTAAGGTATATAATTGCCTGCATATTCAGTGGTCGAAGTCAGGATGATATCCCCTGGGCGCAAGGGAAGAGAGTAGAATGCGATGTCCCAGGCCCGGGTAGCATTTTCCACAAGCGCGATATCTGCAGGCTTTGCCTGGATCAATTTCGCCAGATAACCATATATATCACCAAGCCATTGGCGCTCACGATCTGCGGCTTCATACCCACCGAGGGTAATTTCTTTTAAATAGTGTTCATGTACAGCCTGTATAACCGGGACAGGCATTAAGCTTGCTCCTGCATTGTTAAAATGAATAACATGCTCAGTCCCTGGCGTGTCAGCGCGGAGTTGTGCCAGACTTAACGTCATGGTTATTCTCCTCTTTTTGCAGGCTTACCATATATCCGGATTGATACGGAACGGGAAGAAATTCCTGATGCAGGCGACGGAATGTGTCATCAGCGTCCAGGTCCGCGAATAATTGTGGATGTATCCATCTGGCTAGTTGCTGGATGGCAATGACATCATACGGGCTGTTGTAGAACTGATGCCAGATGGCGAAAAATGCGCTATTACGGCGTGCAGTGCTATCTGCATAAGCTGGACGGCTGGTGAACCATGCCAGCTTACGCCTGGATTCGTCGATATTGACGCCCGGCCCGAGAGGGATCCACCTTCCACCAGGAACGAAGGCCTGAAAATTCCCGCTGGTGAGTATGACGACATCAGGATTTGCAGCTATCACCTTTTCAGGATTTAACGTAAAAAATGAACCGGGAGCAAGATTGGCTGCGATATTGTCTCCTCCGGCTAATTTAGTAAAACGCCCAAAGCTCCCCTTGCCAAAGGTCATACAGCATTCTTCTGAATAACCTCCAAGACGTTCTAAAAATACCTTTGGCAATGGATTCTTTAATTTTAAAGTCCTGGATGTGACGCGTTGTAACTCACTCTCGCGAAATTTCAAATAGGCTTCAGAGCGTTCCGATTGGCCAAATAACTCGCCAAATAGTTTCACTGTTGGAGGAATATGTGCAATAGGGTCATACCGAAAATCCACGTAGACAATTGGGATACCCGCACTGGCAAGTGCGGCTTCATACCCTGAGTCAACAATAGCATTTCGCGCATCCATATTCATGATGATGACGTCAGGTTTCAGATTAATAGCCTGTTCGATATCGAAGGTCCCTTGCTCGCGGCCCCCAAATGTCGGGATTTTCTCCAGTTGTGGAAACTGTTGCCGGTACTGCTGCCATGTTGCCGGATCTGACTGTATTAAATCTTTCCGCCAGGCCACTATCCTCTTGGCAGGATTTTCTTTATCAAGCATGGCGACCAGATACAGTTGGCGCCCTTCCCCAAGGATGACACGCTGTACCGGTAATTTGATGTTAACGGTCCGGCCGAAGAGATCGGTTACAGGCGTCATCGTCTGTTCAGCATGAGCAACTGATGAGGTTAACAATACAATAAAGAGCACAAGTCGTAATATCATTTCTCATAACCTATTTTCTTGTTGAATTCCCTTGAAGAGCGGCTGATTTTTAACGTAATAATTAAAGTCATGGAATACATGACCGCAACGCAAAGAAACAACGCTGACAACCCTGGCCAGAGAAGGACTACGCCCCCCAAAGCAATACCTGCAATGGAGGCGAACTGGCTGATACTCTGGACTACCCCCAATATATACCCTTGCATACCTTCGGCTGTTGTACGCGAGATTAATGCGGTAAGCACAGGCGTGGTTGCGCCAAGGAGAATTCCCCATAAAAAATAAAGCCCGATAAACCAGAGGGTTTCCCTTACTGTAGCCAGCAGCAGTGTTACCAAGATACATCCCATGATGACCCCCACCATTCGGTAGAGCGTGCTGGCTATATCGTGCGCTTCAAACAATCTTGCCCAGAGAGACGCTGATACAATCACTCCCGTAGCCTGTAATCCATAAGCTAATCCTGTTAGCCAATTAGGGGCATTGAACACCGTGCTGACATAAAGAGAAAAAGGCGTTTGCGTAATCATGCGGCTCATTAATAACAAGCCAAGAACCGTCAGTAAGCCAACAATGACGCCATTGTTGATTCCAGTTGGAGTCCTTTTCTTATCTTTTGAATGAACAGCTGAAGTGGACGAGACTTCATGAGGAGCATCAGCAGGTAATATGAAAAGAACAATCAGTGCACACAGCGTACAAATAATAAATGCGCTGACGTTTATCCAGAAGAAACTCAGTAGATCGAGAATGGCTCCCCCGATAATCGCCCCTGTCAAAGAGCCTGCGTTGGTTGACACCTGTAACCAGGCAAAAAGTCTCGTACGCTGTGCCGCTGGCACCATTGCAATACCATAGGCCTGAGCCGGCGCAATATAACCCGCACAGGTACCCTGCAAAAAACGTAAAATAAGCACCAGCCAGACTTCATTGGCGAAAGCAAGCCCGAGTTGCGTTAATGCCAGGCCCATCAGTGCGCGGATCATCATGACTTTATTGCCCGTTTTGTCGCCTACCCGCCCCCAGAATGTACTGGTTAGCATAACGCCAAGCATCGGCGCTATATACACTCCCGTGCCAGCGATGCTCAGTAGTTCTGTGGACGTCATACTTTCGAGATGAAGCGGCCAAAAAGGGCCACTCATTTCCATCGCTCCCATCGAAAGCAGTTGCACGATAAACAGAAACTGGACAATAAAAGTCACGCTGCCCGTTACGCGCATCCTCACTCCCCCCTTATCGTTGGCCAATCGGCGGGGATCGGAGAGGGGGCAATCTTCCCTCCCATATACTCGCAACACCAGTAATAGATTTCTTCTATATATGGTGTTGGCACCCTGAGCCTCTGGCCGATCGAAACCAGCAGGCTTAAACCACAGCCAATATCTTCCCGAAAAACCCGATGGTTTTTATCAAAAATAAAAGTGTCGGATCGCCCTTCGCGGATCAGAGGCAGCGGGATACCCTCATAGGCCTTATTCGTTCGTAAAACGCTGAGGAGTGTTCTGGGGTCAGAAATTGAGTCACCGTATGCCTCGACTATTTCCTGCTGCAATGACTGCACAGAGCTGAGATCGATACCCAGTGAAAGTTCGGCAGCTTTACATAAGGCCTGATTTTCCTCATCACAGCGAGCGAGGAAATAAGCACCGAGTTCCGGGCAGTCACTCCACCAACACGGAATATGATTGAAAGCATGCCCGTGCCACTGCCCCCATGGACCGATGAGACCATAAATGACGGAGCTGTGCATGATTGGATTTCCTGGTGTAAGGGTAATCTCCAGGTAATTAGAAAGCAGAGTGACGGGAGCTTCATAAAGCTGCTTTAGGTAATCAAGCAGAATATCGGTATTCTCAGGTGTTTCCCGGCAATGAACAGCCACGTACAACTGTGATTTCGCCCCCCCCATCCTGACACTTTTTCCAGGTACAAGATCAAACGCAATATGGGGGACATCTTTCATGCCCCATATAACAATATTCGATAAGCCTCCAAATGCTTTTTCTGCCATCCAGTCAAATCCGCCAAAACCGGGAATGGCTCCGACGAAGACCTGCTTATGCCGGGGCAGCGCTGGCGCGATGCTGTGAAGCACGCTTTCGCGCACATGGCTTGGGGCAGTAATGATAATGAGATCTGCAGCGCTACAGGCTTCATCGGCTGACGCCGTCATCCTGACGGCAGGGGCTTTTATAACATTTCCGTCAGGCATGATCGCATGCAACTGAGCGCCACTGCCTTGATATGCGGTGACAGTTTCTGGCCGGCTAGTGTAGAGAGTGACTGCAACTGCGGGATTTTGACTGAATAAAATGGCAGCAAGATGGCCCGTACGGCCGGCCCCACATATTGTTACCCTTAACTTCTCGCCTGAGAACATTATTCTCCCTCCTCAACAGAAGAGAGTGCAAACCAGCTATCAAGTTGCCCCCAAACTTGCTCGGAGAGAAGATCCCGTTCTTTGAGCCACTCCTCATTGAAGATCGTATTTAGATATTTTTCACCGCCATCTGCAATAACGAGAGCCACATTCCCCCGAATCGTTCCATTATTGATAAATTCCAACGCTTTATATATTGCACCACCGGTAGAACCGCCAACAAGCAGCCCGAAACGGCGCGCAAGATAGCGTGCAGTTTCAAAAGCGCAGACGTCGGAAACCTGTTCACCATAATCAATGCAGCTGTAATCCAGAACTAATCCGACGGTGTCTCCTTCCGGTGTGCCGGTTCCTGATTGATAATAGGGCTTTCCTGGCTTTCCAAATACGATAGAGCCTTCTGGCTCTACGGCGATCGTGACTGTATCCGGATTATGAACCTTGAGGCCATGCGCTATCCCTGTCATCGAACCGCCAGTACCAACACATCCAACCCACGCGTCGACTTTGCCAATCTGGCAGATAATTTCACGCACCAGGTCTGCATATCCACCGGCATTGGCTGCATTATCTGATTGGTTCATGAACACTGCGCCGGGTATTTCACTCGCAATTTCAGCCGCCATACGCTGTCGTTCCACAACCGCGACTTCATTTTCGCCGTAATTACCCTTAACGTAACGAATATCTGCTCCCAGAGCTCGCATGATGGTAATTTTATCCTGAGCGGCATGGTGGTCCACCACTGCAATAAATTTAAGCCCAAATTCGATAGCCGCAATGGCCAGGCCGATCCCCGTATTTCCTGACGATGATTCAACAATTGTCCCGCCTGGTTGGATCCGCCCTGATTTCAGCGCCGCAACAATCATATTTCTGGCCATGCGATCTTTCATGCTCCCGCCAGGATTGTTTTTCTCCACTTTGATATAAAGACGAGATTCAGATTGCGCCAGCGGTAATTGAATGACGGGAGTATTGCCAATCAAATCAGTTACTTTTCTGAAGATCATTTTACAACTCCTTAATTGTCAACGGTAAAAATGAGATTTTGGCGCGAGCTCATGACCGCGGTCAGTCTTGTGGGGAGCGGGTGCCGGTGGAACTGGTTTTCCAGTAAATCCATTTGGTAACCAGCAGTATTGGCAAATATCAGCAAGTCGCCCGGTTCAGGCAGGTGCTTGAATGTAATCAGACGGTTAGTTATAACGTCCTCGTCAAGGCAACTATGACCCGCAATCCATGCTTTCGCAGCAGGAGGTGGCTCATGAGAATTCTGACGAATATGGAGCGGATCGCTCAGGAATTCAGAGTTGAACCATGTTTCGCATGCACTGAAGCTACTTCCCTCGACAAAAATAACGTATCCGGAATCACCGTGAGGCCGGACTCGACATACGCGAAAAACACTTATGGCGCTCTGGTTGGCCAGACTTCTTCCGGGCTCGACACACAGCGTTAATCCTTCATCGATTAATGCATCGCAGACTCTTTTACCCTCAGGGTCCGCGCCGCCAAGAAACTGAGTGAGCCAGTGCTCAGCGTTTATATCGCCACCATAGGGATAGAAAGCATCCGGGACCCGTCGAGTACGATAGTCTTCCTGCGTTTGTGAGGATAGCCATGCCTTATAGCAATTCCCCTCTACATACTGAACGGGCAATCCTCCCCCGATATCGATAATGCATGGGGAATGGCCAAGATTACGGGCGCAGGCAATTAACGGTAAAGTGTCAAAAAAAGCGTTAACCCTGGATACGGGCGAGTAGCCACTAAGATGGAAATGGAAGCCATCGATTTTTAAGGGATTACAGGTCTCGAGTTTCTGAAGCACAGCACTCACTTCACGGGATGACATACCAAAACGGCTGGTATGGCTGAACGCGGGGCGAAGGCGCAGTAGTATACTGATCCGGCCTGTCGGGCTTTTCCAGCGTTTAGCTACCTCCATGAGGTCGTCCATTTCCTCGACTGAATCCACAACAATCCGCGCCCCCTGCAGAATTAACTCCTGCAAAAAACGTATTGTTTTTGCAGGCCCAGTGGCACACAAATCGTTGCCTCTGCATCCAGCGCGGATAGCATCGTTGAGTTCATGCAGGCTGGATACATCAGCCCCTGTTCCGGCAGTGACGGCCGCCTGTAATAACGACTGTGATTTATTGACTTTAACGCCATAATAAAATTTCGCTTCAATGCCAAATCCCGCCGTAATAGCAGCCATCGCATTGAAATTATCCTCCACGGTATGCGGCCAAACAATATTGAGCGGAGAACCGTAAATTTCTGATAAGCGAACAAGAGTATCAGGGGACGTCTCTAACCATCGGGCAATAACAGGATCCACATAGGGGGGTAATTCTCTGGCCGGGCTTAACCGCCATGAAGTTGTTTCCCGGCAATAGGTATTTAACAGCGAAGCCATATTAAATCCTCTCAGAAATCAATGGTTACCGATGCAAGGAAGGTGCGTGGCGCTCCCTGCGCAATGGTGCTGTATGACGCCACGCCAGCCCAATAATGGCGATCTAACACGTTTTGAACATCAAAGCGGAAAGTTGCCGGTGTACCGTAAACACGCGTTTTATAGGCAGCCCCCATATCTACCGTGGTCCAAGAACGGATAGACTGCGTATTCGCCTGATTGACGTACTGCTTCCCGCTGTAATTGACATGACTGTTCAGGGACAATCCCCGTAGGACAGGGAGGTCATATTCCACACTCGTGTTTGCTTGTATCGGGGATACACCAACGGGTTTGTTACCACGAACGCCAGTGGTGGGAGATTTGGTGAGCTCAGCATCAATCAGGGAAAGACTTCCTGACATTCGCAAATTATCCAGAGGTTCATGGGAGATATTCAGTTCAATTCCACGGTTCCGTTGTTCGCTGTTGGAATTGAATGTATTGTTACCGTCGATTGCACCGCTTGGCTTCGTGATCTGGAAAAGAGCAAGACTGCTTTGGATTCCCGCCTCATCGTATTTAATGCCCACTTCGTATTGACGCGATCGGTATGGACGCATCACCTGACCTGCGTTTTGTGCCGTACCAGGGGCGACATCACCTTTGCTGAGCCCCTCAATGTAGTTGGCATACAGCGAAACGGGTTTCCAGGGACGGTAGACCAGGCCAAGCATCGGAGTGACGGCATATTCATCATAGGAGGATGAACGATCGCCATTAGCGGCGAAGTTATCGGCACGAACCCTTTGGACACGCACGCCTGGCGTGATGTCAACACTTCCATCCAGTACGGTCATTGTGTCGGCAAGCGCGAGACCACTTAACTGGCTGGAGGAGGTTTTTGATACTCTGGCTGGCGCAGAAGGCAGGGTGACATCAACGTCTGGCGGGGAATAAATATTGGAATCTACCGTTTGTCCCCAGGTGCTGGCGATAGCGAGGCGATCATGGTAATAACTGACCTGCAGCGTCGCCTGATGATCAATGGAACCGGTTGAAAAATAACTTCTTGCGCCAGTTTCTAAAATATAACGATTCACCTTAAAGCGGAAATTAGTAATCGTCGAGACGACATCCCCTTTGTCGTTAATAATATTAGGGGTTTGCTCTGATATGCGTGAAACCATCGAGCGTCCACCGCCTGCATTCGCAAAAACGATCACGTTGTCATTAATATCGTATTCTGTGTGTAGCAATGCCCCCTGATCCCGGATTTTCCACCACATCCCCTTTTGTGCGATGTTTGTCTTGCCATCAGGAGCATCCGGAACATCAATGCCTGCAGCGACGGTGAAGGGGCGATTTGGGGATTTGACTCGCTGATATTGATCAAGCAGGTCAAGGGAAGCCCTCACCCCTCCGTTCCCATAATCGAGAGCAAGCGCGCCTAATGCCGTATTTTTATTGGCATTGTCGAGTGCCAAATCGCCACCACTACCGCCACCGTTAAAACGGATTCCCCACATCTCCCCGTCCGGGTTAACCCACAATTTACCGACATCGACATATGCACCGAGTTGGTTGTTGGACTCCCAGGCGGTGGTGAGGCGTTTAATATCCTGAGCTGTAGCCCTTTTAGTCACTGCGTTGATGACACCGCCAACCCCTCCGTTCGGGGACATCCCATAGAGTCCCGCGCCCGGCCCCTTCAGTAACTCTATTCGTTCGAGATATTGCGGCAATAATTGATAATTTGGTGCCACACCATAGACACCATTGAGTGCCACTTCACCGGTATTGCCTTCACCAATAGGGAATCCACGGATCATGAAAGAATCCAGGATCCCACCTGAAGGAGAGGTAACCCGCACGGATGAATCATTTTTTATAACATCGCCGAGAGATTTAGCCTGCCTATTTTCAATGTATCGCGAGTTATATACCTTGATACTGAATGGCGTATCATGAATGACTTTACTTCCTAATAAGCCAATATGGGTTTGTTTGGATAGTGCATCTTCAGTTTGTGTAACTGTACTGTCGGCGCTAACGACAACGGTATCTTCCGCGTTCGCAATATAAGGAATTAAAACTTCTACAACAGCCAAAACCAGAAACTTCTTTCTACGATTCATAACCATTATCTCTAGTCCCAGAGTTACCGGCGTATCAATCAGCTAAAGGATTATTAAGACCGTGCTGAAGTCGATAATCAGTATATTGTTGTAAATGCATGCTCATTAATGAGCGGGTATACCAGGGATGGTTCATAAAATGCTCGCGTTCCTGATGCCAGAAGCTGGCATCCAGCCTTGGGTGAAGTTCTTTAAATACACGGTCAAGTTCTTCGCCAATAACTTTCCACATACGGTTATCTGGGATGCAATAGAAGTGAGTCAGGCAAAGGGCGATTTCATGCAAATGACTGACAAGGCAAGCATCCACGACGAAGGTTCTGACGGGTTCAATATCATCTTCAAACACCGTGGGTAAAATGCCAGGCCAGATATAAGGTTTGAGTTCGTAACCTTGCTTACGGAGTGCCGGGGCCCAGCTGCGGCCATCACCGAAGTCACGGATAAGCATGGCCACAGCGCGGCCGGAATCATCAAATAAAACCTGCGTATTTTGTTGGTGTGCTTCAAGCGCCACGCCATAAATCAAATACATAGCCAAGACCGGCTTCAGTATGATCCGGGTGTAATGACGAAACCATGTCTCAGGCGTGTCTCCTGACAAGGCAATCAGCTCACTGATAAGGGGATCGGATTTATGCGGGAGCGCGGTAAATAGCGATGCAACCGTGATAGCCAATGAATTATCGTTTCTTGTCCACGCATCCGTACTACGAAACACGACGGAGAGAAACTTACCCTCAGCGTCATCCATACGATCTTTATGACGAAAGTGCCATGCGGCATCTTCCCGGAAAAAGTCGAGCTTGCCGTCAAAACCTTGCTCCACATCCAGGATATCCTCAATAATCGTACTAATACGCGGCCCCATGTGAATGGATTTAGCCTGGAGGCTGCGCATCTCACTGGTCATCCATATGGCAACGGGCAATTTTATAAAAGGCAATGCCGGGGCCGTCGGAAGCATTGTTCTGAACGACATTGAGGGTGCGGTTTCAATTTCGGGACCAAATGGCAAAAGAATTCCTTCGTCTATTTCTTTGGCGAAATGACCCAAGATCCAATGTTCAAGATGCCAGGGGTGAAGGGGAATGGGCAGCCATTCTTGAGGGTTGCGATGCTGACTTTCGAGCCAGTCGCACCATTCACTCCAGACGCCAGGAAAGGCCGATGACAGCCATTGACGGATATCCTGAACATGAGGCATCTTCTCGCAATAAACCATGTCGTCCTGTATGGCCCCCATGCGAAGAGTGACTCGGGCTCCAAATTCGGCGGACAGGGCTTCGATGTCTTCATCGTTTAATCCAGGCCGGGACTTCCAGGTAGGATAATAAGGGTGGCCTTCCAGAGATCCCCACTGGTCCAGGAGGGTCGCCCCCTCTCTCAAACTGTGATGGCGTCCTACCCATTTAACAAAATAAGACTCCCCCTCTTTCTCCATATCTTTAGCAATGCTATTCCGCCATTTTGACCGATGTGCTCTGGCCAGCCGATCATTATGGATACTGTTAGCAACATCTTTATTGAATTTAGCTATCCCCTCAGCCGATGGGCTGAAACTAAATTCATTTTTCAGGACGTCGATCAGTTGTTCATGTGACTGAATCGGGGTTTTGCTCCCGTCGGCTGCCTCGAGGATAATATCACCACGATTAATAACACTATTCGCCGGAAAAACCGCCGTTAGATTTAGCTGAAGGATATGTTCTCCATCAGAGAGGCGGTAATTAACCCTACTTTCTTCACCGAAAACCTCAAGTTTCTTTTCATCAAGTAGTTTTTCCGCAAAAAGACAACGAATTATGCGAGAGAGTGCGTTACGTGCCGAAAAATCAGGTTGTGTTGAAAGTGCTTGTCCTGCAAAGCCATTCTCCTCTGCCAACTCCATCATATTTTCTCCCAATGTAAGAGGGTTGAAACGATTAGGTGTAAATTGAGCATCTTAAGGTCAACGTGATATTTCATTGCTCTCTCAGGCTCCTTGAAAACTTTCAGTCACTACGCTACCATCAAAATAAATTCATGTAAATGATAATCAATATCATTCTCATAACCGTAATCAATGATGAGATTACAAATTTATATCAATCACTTAGGCGGTAAAGGTATGAGTGTAGAGATTAGCTATTTGTTTGTCCCTGCTAATAAAGAGGTTATGTTTTCAAAGGCGTTGGCCAGTGGTACCGATGCGATCATTATTGATCTTGAAGATGCCGTTCATCCGAACGAAAAGCCCCTTGGTCGCGATAACGTTCTGAGTTGGCTGCATAAAATTAATAAGAGCAGCATTAAAACCGGAATATATATCCGGATAAATCATCCAAACGACAAGGAGTTTGATGACGACATCAGCTTGCTCAATTCATTAAATAAGCCATTGATTACGGGTGTGATGGTGCCAAAACTGGAATGCAGTGAAACGATAGTCCATATAAATTCAAGGCTTAATTCCGGAATATCAAGACTACCCTTTATCGGCATCATAGAAACGGCGCGAGGATTGTATCACTGTGAGAGTATAGCCTGTAGCGGTGTAGTCAGATTAGCGTTCGGCTCTTTAGATTATTCACACGATATTAATTGTCTGCAAACACCTGAGGCACTTCTCTATGCGAGAAGTCGTATCGTGGTGGCTTCACGGCTTGCCAACCTATCGCCCCCTATTGATTGCGTCACCCCCGAATTTTGTACGTCCGAAACGTTGTTAACGGATTGCTGCCATGCTCGTTCCCTTGGATTCGGTGCTAAATTATGTATTCATCCGGATCAAATCAATGTGGTTGCCAAGGCATTTAGCCCTACGGAGGAACAAATTAAATGGGCTGAAGAGGTGTTAAAACAATCCAGAGATAACTATGCTTTTCAGGTTGGTGGCTCGATGGTTGATTTACCCTTAATAAAACAGGCAGTCCGTTTAATGAACAGTAAATAAACCAGAGTGAATGTATTGGTCAACCACGCAAACTATAAACAGTCAGATAGAAGCGTTAAGCCACCGTTGGGGGGGGGGGGGTATTCAAACGCATTAACAAC
>NZ_KV792509.1:104017-142116 GCF_001808215.1 Serratia sp. HMSC15F11 | reverse complement strand
TCAAACGCATTAACACCCCCGGGCACAACGTGGCTACAAGAATTCTCCTCACTCCGGCTCTGCCGGAGGCTGGCGCGGAGGGCGGCCGTCGCCCAGGATAACCGCCAGCCGATAGCCGCCCTCGGTGGTCTCCAGCGCGATGCGCGCCACAATTGTCAGCGGCACCGACAGCAGCATGCCGACCGGGCCGAGCAGCCAGCCCCAAAAAATCAGCGACAGGAACACCACCAGCGTCGACAACCCCAGCCCGCGCCCCATCACCCGCGGTTCGAGGATATTGCCGATCACCATGTTGATTGCGATAAAACCTCCCGCCACCACCAGCGCATCACCCAATCCGTTGAACAGCAGCGCCTGAATCAGCGGCGGAATGGCGGCCAATACCGAGCCGATATTGGGAATATAGTTGAGCAGAAACGCCAGCAGCCCCCAGATAAAGGCGAAGCGTACGCCGACCGCCGCCAGGAAGATCCAGACGATCACCCCGGTGGCCAGGCTGATGATGGTTTTAATCACCAGATAACGCGTCACGCCGTCCAGCGCCCGCCGCATCGCGGCGAGGCCTTCATTCGGCTTATCCAGCGCCTGCTGCAGCTTATAAGGCAGCAGCTGCACTTCAAACAGCATAAACACCACGGTCATCAGCAGCAGGAAGACGTTGGTCATGGCGCCAGACAGGTGCCCCAGCATGCGGGTAACCAGATTCATCGCCGCGCTGGGATCGACATATTGCAGCATCGCTTCGCTGGAGAGGCTGATATTGAAGCGATCGGCGTAATACTGCAGCTCGCGCAGTTTCTCGATCATCATGCCGCGGTACTGCGGCAGCGAACGGGCGAACTCGTTCAGCGAAGCGCCCAGCATGCCGATGAACAGCATCACGACCACAATCACCGCCGTTACCAGCAGCGTCACCCCAAGGATGCGCGGCACCCGTCGGCGTTCCAGCATAGCCACTAGAGGATTCAGTACCATCGCGAGGAACACCGCCAGTAGAAACGGCACCACGATGTCGGCGGCGGCTTTCACCCCAGCCAGAATGATCACCAACATCGCCAGCAGGATGGCCAAACGCAGGCTGTTGTCGGTTACACGGGTTCGGCCCATGATGTTTCCTTGTTATTTCATTGGGTTAGCCGGCCATCAAGAGCCGACGCTTGGCGCTAATGGTAGCAAAGTCCGCCGCTATGCCGCAGAGGATTTAGCGTAACCGTTCGAAAAAATTAATCTTTCGATCTGCTCTTCGCCGCGAGAAATAGGCATAACCTTTGCCAACAAATAATCCCACCGAGCAATTTATGGACAGTTTACGTAAAATGACAAAAGCTGACATTAATAGATAATAAGCCTAATTTTCAACAACTAGCATAATCGTTACGTGAAAGAAATAATATCATCTTCAACGATTTATCTGATGAACTCCGAACATCTCAAACAAATTCACTGACTAATATTTCTAAGAAGTAACATAGTTAAATTTATTATTGATTTTATGTTTCCTAAAGTTTAATTATTGCAGCCAGCCAATCGGTAATCGAAGGAAACAGGATGCTCTGGAAAAATACCGCCGATCGTTTCGGTCATGTGTCAGTGTTAATCCACTGGCTGGTGGCGCTGACGGTGTACGGCATGTTCGCACTTGGTCTGTGGATGGTTACGCTGGGCTATTACGACGTCTGGTACCACCAGGCGCCGGAGATCCACAAAAGCATCGGCGCGCTGCTGTTCATCGTCATGGTGATCCGCGTGATCTGGCGCTTTGTCTCGCCGCCGCCCAAGCCTCTGGCCAGCTATGGTCGCCTCACTCGCGTCAGCGCCATTCTCGCGCATCTGGCGCTGTACGCCGTTCTGTTCGGCATTCTGATCAGCGGCTATCTGATCTCGACCGCCGACGGCCAACCGATCAGCGTATTCGGCTGGTTCGACGTGCCCGCCACCGTGACCGGCATGGCGGAGCAAGCCGATACCGCCGGCGCCATTCACCTTTACCTGGCCTGGGCCGTGGTAGTGCTCTCGGTACTGCACGGGCTGGCCGCGCTTAAACATCACTTTATCGATCGTGATGTCACTTTGAAACGGATGCTGGGTAGCAGCGCCGATTAACCTTTGGATTTATGGAGATTGCTATGTTGAAAAAGACCGTATTGGGCCTGACCGCAGGCGCCCTGCTGCTTAGCGCCGGTTCCGCACTGGCGGCGGACTACAAGATCGACAAACAGGGCCAGCACGCCTTTATCGAATTCCGCATCCAGCACCTGGGCTACAGCTGGCTGTACGGCAGCTTTAAAGACTTCGACGGCGGCTTCACCTTCGACGAAAAAGATCCGTCCAAGGACAAGGTCAACGTGACCATCAATACCGCCAGCGTCGACACCAACCACGCCGAACGCGACAAGCACCTGCGCAGCGCCGAGTTCCTCAACGTAGAGAAGAACAAGCAGGCCAAGTTTGAATCCACCGAAGTGAAGAAAAGCGGCGACGGTTATGCGGTGGTCGGTAACCTGACGTTGAACGGCGTGACCAAGCCGGTCACGCTGGACGCCAAACTGATTGGCCAGGGCAACGATCCGTGGGGCGGCTACCGCGCCGGCTTTGAAGCCAACGGCAAGATCAAGCTGAAAGACTTCGGCATCACCACCGATCTGGGCCCGGCGTCGCAAGACGTTGAGCTGATCATCTCCGTAGAAGGCGTACGCGAGAAATAAAAAAAAGCCCGGCTTGGCGGCCGGGCTTCTCATTTCCTCAGGCTCAGCGGGCTGGGCCTTCTTCTTCCGGTGCCGGAATGTGCATCGTAGTCTGCAACAAGCCTTTCGACTTATTGAAGATCTTGACGCCGTTTTCACGGCCGGCACGGCGCGCGCGCTGCTCTTCCCGCGGCAACTTCAGCTCTTCGCGGCAAATCTCGCTGCAGCACCCTTCAAACTTGGCGGCGCAGCTCGGGCACTGAATGAACAGCAGATGGCAGCCGTCGTTCTTGCAGTTGGTGTGGGTGTCGCACGGCGCACCGCACTGATGGCAGTTGGCGATCACATCGTCGGAGATGCGCTCGCCCATGCGCTCATCGAACACGAAGTTTTTGCCGATAAACTTCAGCGGCAACCCCTGCTCTTTCGCTTTGCGGGTGTACTCGATGATCCCGCCTTCCACGTGGTAGATGTTTTTAAAGCCGTTGTGCAGCATATAGGCGCTGGCTTTTTCACAGCGAATGCCGCCGGTGCAGTACATGACGATGTTTTTGTCTTTGCTGTCCTGCAGCATCTCCACCGCCATCGGCAGCTGATCGCGGAAGGTATCCGACGGCACCTCGATGGCGTTTTCGAAGTGACCGACTTCGTACTCATAGTGGTTGCGCATATCGACGAACACCGTATTCGGATCGTCGATCATCTGATTGACGCGATCGGCCTGCAGATACTCGCCGACGTTGCTTGGGTCAAAGCTCTCGTCATCGATGCCGTCGGCCACGATGCGCTCGCGCACCTTGAGGCGCAGCACCCAAAAGGATTTGCCGTCGTCTTCCAGCGCGATGTTCAGGCGCACCTGATCCAGCGCCGGGTGCGAGGCGAACAGCGCGGCTTTGAACGCGTCGAAATTATGCTGCGGCACGCTGATCTGCGCGTTGATGCCCTCTTTCGCCACGTAGATGCGGCCGAACACCTTCAGTTTTTCGAACTGAACGTAGAGGCTGTCGCGAAACGCTTTGGGATCGTCGATGGAGAAGTATTTGTAAAAAGAAACTGTGGTGCGAGGCTCGGTTTCCGCCAGCATGCGCGCCTTCAGTTCCTCGTTAGAAATTCGGTTATGTAACACTGGCATGGTGTACTTTCCTGTCTTTCGGGAGGTGACTGATTATCGCGCGCAGCCTGCCGGCCCGCGCGCGGCGCACATGATACCCGAAAAACCGCCGCCGCGCAGCCCCGCCATAATGCCTACACGGTTGCGCCTGAATAATGCCCGGCCATGATATTGCCGTTGGCCTTTAGCGGGAAATATTGTGGAAAAATCCGGCACCTGATGCATATTTAACGCCGAAAAGGGGGTTTTAATGCGTTGTTTTTTCCCGGAGCGCGAGAAAAATGCCACAATAGTCGCAAACAAACGGCAGAAACGAACCTTGCGGCCGAACTCACCCGGCTGCCAGACCATGCTATGACTCTGTCATTACACTTAAACAACCGTATTCAAACAGAGAACCCATGACTCAAGTTCCTACTTTCAATCGCTCCTTATTGCACCCACGCTATTGGCTGACCTGGGTCGGCATCGGCTTGCTTTATCTGCTGGTGTTGCTGCCTTACCCCGTCATCTACTGGCTCGGCACCTCGATCGGGCGGTTTGCCATGCGCTTTCTCAAGCGCCGCGTCGCTATCGCCCAACGCAACCTCGAGCTCTGTTTTCCCGACATGCCGCAGGCCGAACGCGATGCGCTGGTGGTAAAGAATTTCGAATCGGTCGGCATGGGGCTGTTTGAAACCGGCATGGCGTGGTTTTGGCCTAACTGGCGCATCGAGCGCTGGTTCAAGGTCAGCGGCCTGGAACACATCCAAAAGGCGCGCGACAACCACCAGGGCGTGCTGCTGATTGGCCTGCACTTTTTGACGCTGGAGCTGGGCGCGCGCATCTTCGGCATTCATAACCCGGGCATCGGCGTTTACCGCCCGCACGACAACAAGCTGATGGACTGGCTGCAAACCTGGGGGCGCATGCGCTCCAACAAGTCGATGCTGGATCGCAAGGACGTCAAAGGCATGATCCGCGCGCTGAAACAGGGCGATATCATCTGGTATGCGCCGGATCACGACTACGGCCCGCGCAGCAGCGTTTTCGTGCCGCTGTTCGCGGTGGACAAAGCCGCTACCACCACCGGCAGCTACGTGCTGGTGCGGATGGGCAAACCGGCGATCATTCCGTTCACCCCGCGCCGCCTGCCGGACGGCAAAGGGTATGAGCTGATCATGCAACCGGCGGTGGAAAACTTCCCGCTGGATAATGAAATCGAGGCCGCCGCCTTTATGAATAAAGTGGTGGAAAAAGAGATCCTGATGGCGCCTGACCAATATATGTGGCTGCATCGTCGCTTCAAGACCCGCCCGGAAGGCGAGCCTTCGCTCTACTGATAAAGCAAACCCGCCACCGGCGGGTTTTTTATTGCGCGCCTCTTGAGAATCGACGACGACGGTGGGATGGTAAAGCCTTTGCCGCCAACCCGGAGCCGCTATGTACATTGTCAGCCTGTCCTACCATCGCCCGATCGCCGAAGTCGACAGCCACCTTGACGGGCACATCGCCTGGTTGAAGACCTATTTTCAGGACGGCACCTTTATCGCCTCCGGCCGCAAAAATCCCCGCACCGGCGGCGTGATCCTGGCCAAGGGCATTGACCGTGCGCGGCTGGACGCCATCCTGGCCGAAGATCCCTTCAACGCCGTGGCTCACTACGAGGTCACCGACTTTAGCGCCACCACCACCGCCGCCGGTTTCGAGGCGCTGGCCGGACTATAAAACGCTGTAAATTCCGCGCGCCAAGCGCGGAATAAGGTTAAAACGCCATTTTTAAAACTTTATTTCATTTTTTGCCCAATCTTCGCCCCCTCGTTTGCCGTCGCCGCGCTTGCGGCGCATACTTACCACGCTAACTTTCACGTTTTGCCCCTTCATCTTGCCGCCGGCAAAGCGCGTCACCTTTCGGCAGTGGACATTTATGGCTTCGGTAGCAGAACCCGTTAACTGGAAACGTAACCTTTTCGTCGCCTGGGTAGGGTGTTTCCTCACCGGCGCCGCCTTCAGCCTGGTGATGCCGTTTCTTCCGCTGTATGTAGAGACGCTGGGCGTAACCGGCCATCAGGCGCTCAACATGTGGTCCGGTCTGCTGTTCAGCATCACCTTCCTGTTTTCCGCTATCGCCGCGCCATTTTGGGGTGCCCTGGCCGACCGACGCGGCCGTAAACTGATGCTGCTGCGCTCCGCATTGGGCATGGCGATCGTCATGGTACTGATGGGCATGGCGCAAACGGTCTGGCAATTTCTCGCTCTGCGAGCGGTGCTGGGCCTGCTCGGCGGGTTCATACCCAACGCCAACGCGCTGATCGCCACCCAGGTGCCACGCAACCGCAGCGGCTGGGCGCTCGGCACCCTGTCAACCGGCGGCGTCGGCGGTGCGCTGATCGGCCCACTCATCGGCGGCCTGTTGGCCGACCTCTATGGTCTGCGCCCGGTGTTCTACATCACCGCCGCGGTGCTGTTCGTCTGCTTCGTGCTGACGCTGCTGTATGTCAAAGAGCAATTCACCCCGGTACAAAAACGCGACATGTTGCACGCACGGCAGGTGTTTGCCTCGCTGAAAAACCCGAAGCTGGTGCTCAGCCTGTTCGTGACTACCATGATTATCCAGATTGCTACCGGCTCGATTGCGCCGATCCTGACGCTGTATGTGCGCGATCTGGCCGGCGCCACCCATAACCTGGCGTTTATCAGCGGGCTGATCGCCTCGGTGCCCGGCGTCGCGGCGTTGATGAGCGCCCCACGGCTGGGCAAGCTGGGCGATCGCATCGGCCCGGAGCGCATTCTGATATGTATGCTGATCGTCTCGGTGCTGTTGCTGATCCCGATGGCCTTCGTGCAAACGCCGTGGCAGCTCGGGGTGCTGCGCTTTCTGCTGGGGGCGGCCGACGGCGCGCTGCTGCCGGCGGTACAGACGCTGCTGATTTACAACTGCACCAATCAGGTGGCCGGCCGCATTTTCAGCTATAACCAATCGTTCCGCGACGTCGGCAACGTCAGCGGCCCATTGCTTGGTGCCGCGGTCTCCGCCGGCTACGGTTTTCGCGCGGTCTTCGGCGTCACCGCTTTGGTGGTGCTGTTCAACGCCGGTTACTCCTGGTGGTGTCTGCGGCGGCGGCCGGGCTACATGCGGGAAGACACGTTGCAGGAAGAACAATAGCTGCATTTATCGCCAATTTCCGCCATTGGCCGGATCAACGCCGCGTTTCCCCTACTTTTAATAATGCTTCCTTCGGGCCTGCGAATTTTCGGCCAACTCGGAACATTCTTACCTCAACATCTTGTTTATCAACAATTAATTAACTTTCAGCGCATAAAACCCGCTGTCAATCATATTCCCGCCACAACCAACAGAAAAACCAGAAAAGGAGATGCTTGTCGACTTTTCGTCTAAAAAATGGGATACAGGTACTAGACAAAACCAACGACCAGTTATCAAATGGTTAAATAATATCACGCCAGATGTGAACCATCGGCCAAGTGAAAAAAGGTCAGCACGCTTTCCACGGTTTATCAGCGTTGCAGCCGCGGTTTTGTCGGGTAATCCGCATTGGGCGGATCGCCTTCATTAAATACACATACAACCACAGTACGGGCTGCAGCCATGCAGCGCCTTTTTATTGGGAAATCGTTATGCAATCCTCTGTCAATAAGTCAGAAAGCCGGACCTTCTTCGGCCATCCCTATCCGCTGGGTTCTCTGTTCTTCACCGAAATGTGGGAACGCTTTTCGTTCTACGGCATCCGTCCGCTGCTGATCCTGTTTATGGCCGCCACCGTGTACGACGGCGGCCTGGGTCTGGCGCGTGAGAACGCGTCGGCGATCGTCGGCATTTTCGCCGGCAGCATGTACCTGGCGGCACTGCCGGGCGGCTGGCTGGCGGACAACTGGCTCGGCCAACGCAAGGCCGTCTGGTACGGTTCTATCCTGATCGCCCTCGGCCACCTGTCGATCGCCCTGTCCGCGGTGATGGGCACCAACCTGTTCTTCATCGGCCTGATGTTCATCGTGCTCGGTTCAGGCCTGTTCAAGACCTGTATCTCGGTGATGGTCGGCACGCTGTACAAGAAAGGCGATGCGCGCCGCGACGGCGGTTTCTCGCTGTTCTACATGGGCATCAACATCGGTTCGTTCATCGCCCCGTTGATCTCCGGCTGGCTGATCAAGTCACACGGCTGGCACTGGGGCTTCGGCATCGGCGGTATCGGGATGCTGGTGGCGCTGGTGATTTTCCGGGTGTTCGCCGTACCGGCGATGAAACGCTATGACCGCGAAGTGGGCCTGGATTCCACCTGGAACAGCCCGGTCGCGAAGAAAAAAGGCGTCGGCGCCTGGCTGCTGGCATTGGCGGTAGTCCTAGCTGCGGTCATCGTGCTGATCGCTCAGGGCACCATCGTCATCAACCCGGTTGAGGTAGCCAGCGTGCTGGTGTACGTCATCGCCGCGTCGGTCACCCTGTATTTCATCTACCTGTTCGCCTTTGCCGGCCTGAGCCGCAAAGAGCGTGCACGCCTGCTGGTGTGCTTCATCCTGCTGATCTCCGCCGCGTTCTTCTGGTCGGCGTTTGAACAGAAGCCGACCTCGTTCAACCTGTTCGCCAACGATTACACCAATCGCATGGTCGGCGACTTCGAGATCCCGGCGGTGTGGTTCCAGTCGATCAACGCCCTGTTCATCATCCTGCTGGCACCGGTGTTCAGCTGGGCCTGGCCTGCGCTGGCGCGCAATAACGTGCGCCCGAGCAGCATCACCAAGTTCGTGATCGGTATCCTGTGCGCCGCCGGTGGTTTCGGCCTGATGATGCTGGCCGCGCAGAATGTGCTGAGCAACGGCGGCGCCGGCGTATCGCCGATGTGGCTGGTGGGCAGTATCCTGATGCTGACGCTGGGTGAGCTGTGCCTGAGCCCGATCGGGCTGGCCACCATGACGCTGCTGGCGCCGGAGAGAATGCGCGGGCAAATGATGGGGCTGTGGTTCTGCGCCAGCGCGCTGGGCAACCTGGCCGCCGGCCTGATCGGCGGCCACGTCAAGGCCGACCAGCTGGATATGCTGCCGGATCTGTTCGCGCGCTGCTCCGTCGCGCTGCTGATCTGCGCCGCCGTGCTGATTGTGCTGATCGTGCCGATTCGCCGCATGCTGGAAAATACCCAGTCCAAGAGCGCGCAAAAACCGGCGACCACCGCCTGACGGATAACCCATTTTTATCTCGCAAACCGGCGCTCGAGGCGCCGGTTTTTTTATGCTTGCCAGGCCTGATGTTGCAGGACCACCCGGTAGCCGTCAGGATCTTCAAAGGTTTGCCCCGCCCTATCCCAATAGGGGTTATAGGCGACGACCGCCAAGAATCCCGCCGCCCGCATCCGCTCACACCCGGCTCGCCATTCGTTCTCATCCGGCAGGTAAAACACCAGCAGATGATCTTGCGTCGGCGCCTGCCCGACCCGCACCCCACGATGCTGCGTGAACTCCAGATGGTAGGCATGCTGCGGATGCCCGATCATAATGCCGTCAAAGCCCTGATGATCGACAAACTCGCCCAGCCTTTCAAACCCCAACCCGCGGCAATACAGCGTGGCAATCTCTTGCAACCTATCGGTCGGGCGCGCAATGCGCAGCACCGCCTTGGCTATCGACATGAACGCCTCCACCTCATGATAATCTCATACAGCGCCATACCCGCCAGCATCGCCAGCAGGAACGGCCATACCCGTTGTATCTCCGCCCCCGCCAACACCCAGGCCGGGCCAGGGCAGATGCCCGCAATGCCCCAACCGATGCCGAACAACGCACTGCCCACCAGCAAACGGCGATCCGCACGCCTAGCGGCCGGGATCTGCAGCGGTTCCCCCAACAGGCTCCGCTCGCGTCGGCGCGCCCACATAAAGGCCGGCGCCGCTACCGCAATCGCCCCAACCATCACCAACGCCAGCGAAGGATCCCACTGGCCGGTAATATCGAGAAACGCCAGTACTTTGGCCGGATTGGCCATGCCGGCGATAATTAACCCCAGACCGAAAATCACGCCGCTCAGCAGCGCCAACAGAGACTTAAGCATCTTCACCCTCCCAGCAGATGGCGCATCAGCCACACGGTCGTAAAGCCCAGCAGCATAAACACCGCTGTGGCGGCCAACGATCGCGGCGCCAGCCGCGCGACGCCGCACACGCCGTGCCCGCTGGTGCAGCCGCTGCCCAATCGGGTACCCACCCCCACCAACAGCCCCGCGATCGCCAGCCAGCCGCTGCCGGCCGCGACCTCACCAGGAGGCAAAGCCGCCGCAGCAGCATACAGCCAGGGAGAAATCAGCAACCCGCCAAGAAATGCGGCGCGCCAGCCCCGCTCCCGGCCGCCCGTGCTCAATAAGCCGCCGGTAATGCCGCTGATGCCGGCGATGCGGCCGTTGAACAGCAGCAGCAGCGCTACCGCACCACCGATAATGGCCCCACCCGCCAGCGCGGAATAGGGCGTGAAGTGTTGCCAGTCAATGGTCATCTCGGTTCTCCGGCTGTGGGCAATACAGTTGATACAGGGTCGTTAGCAGCACCAGCGCTTTGGCATCGGCTACCGCATAGTAAATCTGTTTGCCGGCTCGCCGGGTGGAGACCAGCCCCTCCTCGCGCAGCACGCCGAGCTGTTGGGACAACGTCGGCTGGCGGATAGCCAGCGCCTGCGCCAGCTCGCTCACCGCCATCTCGCCCTGGCTGAGCCGGCACAGCAGCAGCAGCCGATCTTCATTGCCCAAGGTACGCAGCATCGCACCGGCCTGCGCCGCCGCCTTGCGCATCGCGTCGATATCCATCACCCCTCCAATTAATTTATAAAATTATATAATATCATTTTATAAACTATTTATCTGCCGCGTGCCACAGGCTGGTGTGGAACCGCGCCGCATGGCATGCTGTCATCCCCCTTTTTGCCGCGCGGAGGCCGCTAACGATGCTGCTGTTTCATGACGTTCTGCCGGTCGATCAGCCCGTCCGGCCGTTGGCCAGGGATTATCGCCACGGCGACAGCGAGCCGGATCACTACCATAACTGCGCGCAGCTGATTCACAGCCTGAGCGGCGTAGTGCAGGTCACGACCCGGCTCGGCAGTTGGGTGGTGCCACCCGGCCGCGGCGTCTGGGTACCGGCGAAAATGGTGCACAGCCTGCGCATCACCGGCCAGGTGGCAGCCAGGACGCTGTTCGTCGATCCGTTGGCGCGCGCCGATCTGCCGGCCCAATGCCAGGTGGTGCAGGTTTCACCGCTGCTGCGCGAGTTGATTATCTGTGCGATGGAGATTGCGCCCGGCTATCCGAGCGGCGGGCGCGATGAGCGCGTGATGGAACTGATCCTGGATGAGTTGAGAATGCTGCCGATCCTGCCGTTGCACCTGCCCGAACCGCGTGAGGCCTCACTGCTTGCCTTATGCCGCCATATTCAGGCCACGTTGGCACAGCCCTGGACGCTGGAACAGGCGTCCGCTCATCTCAGCGTCAGCGGACGCACCCTGTCGCGGCGCTTCCAGCGAGAAACTGGGCTGCATTTTAGTGATTGGGTGCGGCGCGCCCGTTTGCTGGCGGCGTTGAACGCGCTGGCGACCGGCCGCTCAGTGTTAGAAGTGGCGCTGGATCTTGGCTATGACAGCCCCAGCGCGTTCAGCGCCATGTTCCGCCGGTTATTGGGGGTTGCGCCCAGCGACTATTTCAGCCGGACCGCGCCGACGACAGATAGCGCCCGGCAACGTTGAACAGCGCCTGCAGCGAAGCGCTGGCGGAGTCAACGTCGATGCCAACGCCGTAGGTCGCCTCACCTTGCGGCAGCGTACAGCGGATGTAGGCCACCGCTCGGCTGTCGCTCTGATGCCCCAGCGTATGCTCGTGGTAATCTTCGATCGCCAGCGGCAAGCCGAAGCGCCGGCGCAGCGCATCCACCGCGCTGGAAAGCAGACCGTTGCCGGCACCCTGCAGGCGCAGTGGCTCTCCCTCGCAAGCAACTCGCGCGTTGAAACTGTAGGCCTCAACCCCATGACTTTCCGTCTGGTAGCTCAACAGCTGCAAGCACGGCTGCTCCACCAACCCATAGGTGTCGCGGAATAAGCGCCACAGCTGTGCGCCGCTCATTTCCTTCCCGCTGCCGTCGGTCGCACGCTGCACCACCTGGCCGAAATCAATCTGCAGACCGCGCGGCAACGCCAGCCCATGATTTTGTTCCAGTAGCCAGGCAGCCCCGCTTTTACCGGACTGGCTGTTGACCCGTATCACCGCCTCATAGCTGCAGCCGACATCGGCGGGATCGAGCGACAGGTAAGGCACTTGCCACCAGCCATCTTGTCGCTGCCGTTGCGCGGCGAAACCTTTTTTGATCGCATCCTGATGCGAACCGGAGAAGGCGGTAAACACCAGCTCACCGGCATAAGGATGGCGAGGATGCACCGGCAGCTGATTGCACTGTTCCACTACTTCCACCACCTGTTTCAGGCGGCTGAAGTCCAGGCCCGGCGCCACGCCCTGGGTATAGAGATTCAACGCCAGCGTAACCAGATCGACGTTGCCGGTACGCTCTCCGTTGCCGAACAGGCAGCCTTCGACCCGATCGGCACCGGCCAGCAGCGCCAGCTCCGCGCAGGCCACGCCGGTACCGCGATCGTTATGCGGATGTACGCTGATCGCCACATCGGCGCGACGGCTGAAGTGACGGCAGAACCACTCAATCTGATCGGCATACACGTTGGGCGTACTCACCTCCACCGTCGCCGGCAGGTTGATGATCATCGGCCGCTGCGGCCCCGGTTGCCACACCTCCGCCACCGCCTCGCAGATCTCCAGCGCGAACTCTAATTCGGTAAAGCAGAAGGTTTCCGGCGAATACTCGAAGCACCAGGCGGTATCGGGCTGAGCCTCGCAATGCCGGCGAATGCGCCGCGCGCCGTTCACCGCCAGCGCCACGGTTGCGGCCTTATCCTGACGGAACACGATGTCGCGAAACATCGGCGCCGTGGCGTTGTACAGATGCACGATAGCCCGTGGCGCCCCCAGCAGCGCCTCGAAGGTGCGATCGATCAGATCGTCTCGCGACTGCGTCAGCACCTGAATCGTGACGTCGTGCGGGATCAGTTGCTCGGCGATCAGCGTGCGCACAAAATCGAAATCCGTTTGCGACGCCGAAGGGAAAGCCACCTCAATCTCTTTGAAACCGCACTGCAACAACAAGTGATAGAATTCGCGCTTGCGCGCGTTATCCATTGGCTCCGCCAGCGCCTGGTTGCCGTCGCGCAGATCGCTGGAGCACCAGCGCGGCGCCTGTCGCAGGGTACGCGCAGGCCACTGGCGGTCCGGTAACGTCACCGGCGGGAACGGTCGGGATTTGCTTGAAGGATCGATTAACATGGGCTTCTCCTGGCACCTGAGTGAACGATAGCGTCATTATTTCCCGCCATCGCCTCTTCTTCTCCCGCTTTGCGGACAACCGTCGTCGCAAAGCGGACAACAAAAAAATTTGCATCCTGCGCCAGTGAGACAACAATTAGTTTTGACGTTTTCACCCACGCGACGGCAGTGCGCCGGGCGCTCTACTCTGATTGTCAACGGAGGCGAACATGAGCCTGTATGCAACCCTGGAAGAAGCCATCGAGGCCGCACGTGAAGAGTTTATCGACACCGCCGAAGGCGGCGGCGATGACGAACCGCCGGTGCCGCAGCAGTTCAATCTGCAAAAGTACGTGATGCAGGATGGCGACACGATGTGGCAGGCCGAATTCTTCGAAGATGAAGGCGAAGCGGTGGAATGCCTGCCGCTGCGCAGCGGTGCGGCGGCGCAGGCGATATTCGACGGTGACTACGACGAGGTGGAGATCACCGCCGAGTGGATAGACGAAAATACCCTGTACGAATGGGAAGAAGGCGACTTCCAGCTCGAGCCGCCGCTGGATACCGAAGAAGGCCAGGCCGCGGCCGATGAATGGGATGAACGTTAACCCGCACCACATTTTATCGCCAAGGAGGCAGCATGATTATCCGCCGGGCCCGCCCTACCGACTACCCCGCCATTTTACAGCTGCAGGGGGAAAACGTGCCGGAAGCGCTCGACGAGCGCCGAAAACGGCAGGGATTTATCGTATCGCGCATGAATGAGGCGCAGCTGACGGCGATCAACCGCGGCATCGGCATACTAGTGGCCGAGCAGGAGAACCAACTGGCAGGGTTCGTTTGCCTGATGCCCGCCGACGTGCAACCGCGGCCGCCGGTGGTGGATGCGATGCTGGCGACGCTCGCCACGCAGTCGTTTGCCGGGCGGGCGCTGAGTGAGCAGCGGGTGTTTCTCTACGGCCCGGTTTGCCTCGACGCCGCCTGGCGCGGCAAAGGCGTGCTGAAACGCCTCTACGCCGCCGTCAAAGCGCACACCAGTCATGACTACGACGTGGGCGCGCTGTTTATCGACGACGACAATCCGCATTCGTTGGCCGCTCACGTGCAAGGGTTGGGCATGACGGCGCTGGCGCCTTTCCATTGTGGGCAGAAAGGCTATCAGCTGGTGGTGTTCGCCACCCGCTGAGCAGGTTTATTCATAGGGGCCATGCTGCGCATCGAACGGCAGCATAAAGGTGTCCACCACCATCGACAGCGGCACATCTATCACCGTGACGTAACGCCAGGGCGTATCGCGCAAATCCCACTGCACGCCGGGATAGTACTGGTGGCCATGCCCCGCACCGGGCACGGTGCGGCTGATGATGCTGCCGCAACCGGTTAAGACCATCACGCCGGCCGCCACGCAGGCCAGCCGAAGGTAGGAAGAGAGCTTCACGACATTGACTCTGAGCAAAGGGTTGTTTCGCGAGTGAACAACGCATCGGCCGCAGTCTATCACAGTTCCCTTTCTCTTCCGGTACCGGCGCGCGTAAGCAAAAGGTAAAAAAAAACGGGGAACGCGCCATGCGCATTCCCCGTCTGAGCGTTACCGTTCAGCGATTAACGTCGGCCCGTTGGGTGTGCCAGCGGGTTGTGCGGCAACTGCTGATAGTGCTCACGCCAGGCAGCGCCTTCCGGCAACAGCCAGACGCGCTGGTGCAGACGAGCCAGCGTGACCGGATCGCTCAGCAGCTCCAGACGTTTGCCCTTCACCAGCTTCTCCGGCCCCAGCTGCAGCGCTTCGTTCACCCGCTCCTCGCGGTTGCGATCGAGGGTAGCACGCAGATGGTGACGCGCCGTCGCCAACGCCGTCGCCAGCGCGTTGAAGGACGGGTTGACCACCGCATGCATAAAGCCGTTGGTCAGCGCGCGGTTGCGGTTGAGATGCAGGTACTCTTCCGTCGCCAGCAGCTCGCGCGGCGGGTTGTACTCTTCCGGGATCAGGAACAGCTTGGCGCGTTTGCTCTTCATGCCCAGCGTCGCGCGGCTCGACAGTACCGACACGAACGGCGACAGGATCAGCGAGAACACGATCGGCGACAGCCACCACAGGAAGCGCAGATCCAGCCACGCCATGCCGCCGGCCCATACCAGGCCCAGCAACATCTGCGAGCCATGGCGGCGGAACGCTTCGCCCCAAGGCGTATCGTCATCGTCACGCTGCGGCGAATTCCACACCACTTCCCAACCGAGGAAGGCGCTCACCACGAACACGGTGTGGAACAACATGCGCACCGGCGCCAGCAGCACCGAGAACAGCATTTCCATCAGCATCGAAATGAACAGACGGAACGCCCCGCCGTACTCTTTCGCGCCCTTGGCCCAGATCAGCACGATGCTGAGCAGCTTCGGCAGGAACAACAGTACCAGCGTGGTGGAGAACAGCGCTATCGCCAGCTCGGGCCGCCACTGCGGCCAGACCGGGAACAGCTGCCGCGGCTGCAGGAAGTATTGCGGTTCCATCAGGGTGTGCACCACCTGCAACGCGGTGGAGAGCGCCAGGAACATGAACCACAGCGGCGCCGACAGGTAGGACATGACGCCGGTCAGGAACACCGCGCGGTGCACCGGGTGCATGCCTTTCACCAGGAACAGGCGGAAGTTCATCAGGTTGCCGTGGCACCAGCGACGGTCGCGTTTCAGCTCGTCCAGCAGGTTGGGCGGCAGCTCTTCGTAACTGCCCGGCAGATCGTAAGCGATCCACACGCCCCAGCCGGCGCGGCGCATCAGCGCCGCTTCAACGAAGTCGTGCGACAAGATTGAACCGGCGAAGGAACCCTCGCCCGGCAGCGGCGCCAGCGCACAGTGCTCGATAAACGGCTTCACGCGGATGATGGCGTTATGGCCCCAATAGTGCGACTCGCCCAGCTGCCAGAAATGCAGGCCGGCGGTAAACAGCGGCCCGTAAACGCGGGTAGCGAACTGCTGCACGCGCGCATACAGGGTATCCATACCGGACGCCTTCGGCGCGGACTGGATGATGCCGGCGTTCGGGTTGGCTTCCATCAAACGCACCAGCCCGGTGAGGCATTCGCCGCTCATCACGCTGTCGGCGTCCAGGATCACCATGTAGCTGTACTCACCGCCCCAACGACGACAGAAGTCGTCGATGTTGCCGCTCTTGCGTTTTACGCGACGGCGGCGGCGGCGATAGAAGATGCGGCCGTGGCCGTCGACATCGCGGCACAGCTCCATCCACGCCTTTTGCTCCGCCACGCAGATGTCCGGATCGTAGCTGTCGCTCAGTACGTAGATATCGAAGTGTTCCAGCTGACCGGTCGCAGCGACGGACTCATAGGTCGCACGCAGGCCGGCGAACACGCGTTCGACGTCTTCGTTACAGATCGGCATGATCAGCGCGGTGCGGTGCGCCGGGTTGATCGGCTCATCGCCCTTGATGGTGGAGGAAATGCTGTATTTGTCTTTACCGATCAGCAGCTGCAGGAAGCCCATCAGCGCGGTCCAGAAACCGGCCGAGACCCAGCAGAACAGTACGGCGAACAGGATCAGAATGCCGGTTTGCAGCACATACGGCAGCAGCTGCAGCACCGACTGCATCAGATCCTGATCCAGCATGGCGATAGGATCGATCAGCGCCCAGCCCTGATAAGGCAAGATGGTTTTCATGTACCAGGTGGCGATGCCGGTCTGCACCAGCATCAGCACCAGCAGCACATAGCGGCGCATGGAACCGACAACGCGCCAGCGGTTCTCGGCCTCGGCCTCCTCTTTGGTGGCGTGCCGATTGTGCGGCGAACGCCCCAGCAGAGAATCCCAGAAGCGCGCCACCGGGTTGGTACGCCAGGCTTCCGGGAACATGGTGGTTCGTTTGATCGGCGGCGTCGCCTTCAGAATGGCGCGCCCTTCGGCGTCGGTGTCGAAATCGTCATCGCTGACCGCATCCGGCCAGGCGCTTTCGATGCGCGGTTTGACCGAGGCCAACGCCACGTCATCCGCCGACAGGCTGTTGACGTTGGCGTCGGCGGCGCCCATCTGCCGATGGAGCGCCTCCAGTGCCTGAGCGTCATCCGCCGTGTGAGGGTTGAGCGCCTCCGACCGCTCAGCGGTCAGAGGCAGCGCCGCAAGATAATCCTGGGCGGGTTGAGTAGGCTTATTCATTGGCAGGTAGCTGATAGCTCCAGGTTTCCGACAGAGTCTTATCGCCATTGACCAGCGCCGCGCGCATTTCTACCGGCTTCTTGTCGTCTTTCACTTTCAGACGTACCGTCAAGCGCCAGCCTTTGGTCACTGGGTTATAGCGGACGTTGTTTTCTACCATTTCACCGTTGTCGCCGATGCTGATCTGAGAAGCGACCGGGGTGTTGGCGTCCAGCCCTTTCAGCACCGGGCCGACGAAGTCGACCAGGAAGGCCACGCTGCCGTCAGGCTCGCGAATCAGGTTGGACTGCTTCACGTCACCGGTCGAACGCATGGTCCTCGCCACATAGGCGATGTCTTGCGAATGCAGTTTGTCTTCGTCGCGGGTGAAGTTCAGACGGTAGCTCAGCGTCAGCGGCTTTTTGGCTTCCGGCAGCGTATCCGGCGTCCAGAACGCCACGATATTGTCGTTGGTTTCATCCGCCGTCGGGATCTCCACCAGCTCGACCTTGCCTTTACCCCAGTCGCCCTTCGGTTCGATCCAGGCGCTTGGGCGCAGATCGTAACGATCGTCCAGATCTTCGTAATCCTTGAAGTTGCGGCCGCGCTGCAGCAGACCGAAGCCTTTCGGGTTCTCGACGGTATAGGTGCTGACGGACAGGTGTTTAGGATTGTTCAGCGGGCGCCAGATCCACTCGCCGTTGCCGGCATGGATAGACAGACCGTTGGAGTCGTGCAACGCCGGGCGATAGTTCAGCGTCGGCGACGGCTGGTTCGGCCCGAACAGGTACATGCTGGTCAGCGGTGCCAGGCCCAGTTTACCCACCTTGTCGCGCAGGAACACTTTAGACTCGACGTCCACGGTGGTGTCGCGGCCCGGGATCACCGTGAAACGGTAAGCGCCGGTGGCGCGCGGGGAATCCAACAGCGCGTAGATCACCAGGTGTTTGTCGCCCTGCTTCGGACGCTCAACCCAGAATTCGCGGAAACGCGGGAACTCTTCGCCGGACGGCAAAGCGGTATCGATAGCCAGGCCGCGAGCGGAAAGCCCGTAAACCTGCCCTTTACCCACCACGCGGAAATAGCTCGCGCCCAGCAGGCTCATGATCTCATCGTTTTTGTCGGCGCTGTTGATCGGGTAGATCACCTTGAAGCCGGCAAAGCCGAGGTTTTTCACCGATTCAGGGTCGTGTTTGACCGAACCGAAGTTGAAGTAATCCGGGCTGTACTTGATCTGTTTTACGCTGGTGGAGGTGACTTCATTGATTTTCACCGGCGTGTCGAAGTACATCCCCTGATGATAAAACTCAAGCTTGAAAGGGGTTTTCAGCTTGCTCCAATAGGCTTTATCGTGATTGAACTGAATCTGCTGATAGTCTGCGAACTTCATCTCGCGGAACTGAGAAGGAAGGTTGCTCTTCGGGGCTTCAAAACCTTTGGCGGCCAGATCCTGCGCCTGCTTGGCCACATCATCAATAGAAAAGGCCCATGCCGGCGAACTGAACAGCGTGAACAATACGGTAGCACCTAACCAACGAACGCTCGCGGCGCGTGGTTGTCCGGATAATATATTAACTAGCACATCCCCCCCTATTCGTGTGCTCAAATCATTTAAATCCATATTAATGGATTACTCAGCTTTCCGACAACATGATAAATGGATGGTTCATGTTTACGGCTCATTGTTTAAGCAGCTGATGGAACACCAGCGTAGCAAGCCGCGCAACAAGACGCTATGGAAAAATGCGGGGGGCTATAGTAGGGTTTCGGATAACAATTTAACGTTTGACGACTTATTAAGCGTGTTAATGAGCACCCGATTAAATCACCAGCGGTAATCTATGACTAAAGGCAGCAAACAGCGCGAGTTTTTCCTCGATTCGATCCGAGCCTATTTGATGTTGCTCGGGATTCCGTTTCACCTCTCCCTGATTTATTCCAGCCATACCTGGGCGGTGAACAGCGCGTCCCCCTCCTTCTCGCTCACGGTGCTGAACGACTTCATCCACGCTTTCCGCATGCAGGTGTTCTTCGTGATATCCGGCTACTTCTCCTACATGCTTTACGAGCGCTACGAGCGCCACCAGTGGCTGAAGGTCAGGCTGGAGCGGGTGGCGATCCCGCTGTTGAGCGCCATCCCGCTAATTACGGTGCCGCAGTTTTTCATGCTGAAATATTTCACCGATAAATTAAACGGCTGGGATGAATTTTCTCTCTATCAGAAATTAAATGTAACAGTTTGGGAATTGGTTTCTCATCTGTGGTTCTTATTGACGCTGTCGTTGTTAACCTGTACCTGCTTTTATCTGTTCCGTAAAATCAAGCGTCAAACTCGTGAGCATATTCCGGCGTTAATAAACAGACTGCGTGGATTAGGAAACATCTCACTGTGTTTCTTTATTTATGCGGTATGCTATTCGGCCGCACACCGTATTATTTTAATTGTCGCGCCGCAGCTATTATCCAACGGCCTGTTCAATTTCGTGGTGATGGAGACGATGTTCTACCTGCCGTTCTTCATCCTCGGCGCTTATGCGTTTAAGTACGTGTGGCTTAAGGAGATTTTTCTGCGTCGCTCGCCGCTGGCGTTGCTCGGCTCGCTGCTGCTGTTTATCGCATATATGCTGAATCAAAAGCTGTTGGCACACAGCAGCTATATGTTCGAGCTGGAAGTGGTGATCAAAACCCTAATGGGGATCCTGATGACCAACGTGGTGTTCTCTTTCGGGCATAACCTGCTGAATTATCACTCGCCGCGCATCACCTATCTGGTCAACGCCTCACTGTTTATATATCTGGTGCACCACCCGTTGACCCTGATATATGGCGCTTTCGTGACGCCTTATATCGGCAACAACCTGTTGGGATTCTTGCTGGGCCTGCTGTTTGTGTTCTCGCTGGCCTTCGCTTTATATGAACTGCACAAGCGTATTCCGGTGCTGCGCTTCTTGTTCTCCGGCAAGCCGCAATAACCTTGCGCCCCTGTAAACCCGATCGTTTGCAGGGGTTTCCTGTCATCTTGCCGTCGTGCAAAAAGCCTATACTGGTGATTTGCATGCAAAGCACACATTGCTCAGCCTGGCGCCGTCCGTTAGGGCAAAGTGATACGGCTGAATAGATACCCTAATCGTTATAACTGCGATGCATAAGTAGAAATCCGGATCCCTGCCTTACGGTAGTGATTGGGCTCAACACCCCCGAAGGGCTGCGCGATCGTTTACTTCATTCGATGGCGTTAGCTGCATCTCCCTTCCGTCACGACAGAGAGGATTTTGAATGACTGATAAGAAGACCCCGGCTCAGGAAGCCGAAGTGGAAAACGCCACCCTGCTGAAGATCCTCGGCAGGCTGCTGTCCGCGTTGGACGCCTCAATCAGCGGCAAAGAACGCAGCGTTTTGGTCACTGAACTCTCCAACTTCAATCTCGACGGCATTTCCGAAACGGAAAGCAAGTTGGCCAGCGAGCTGATCAAACGGGCGCTGGAATCGCTCGACCACTAACCCTACCGCGCCTGCAAACCATTGAGCCTGCCTGCGCGGGCTTAATGGTTTTTCCCTCAGCCACGATCGGCCATTGTTGCCAAAGCCGAAATACAGCAGCCTGATAATGTTGGATAAAAGGCAGGATTCTCTCTCTTCTCCTCACTTTCTTCGGTTAATCACACCAAAGGGCAATAATTGATCGGTTGTTTTCGCAATCAGCCTTGGCGTTTTACCCACTAAACACGCTATCATCGACACACGCGCAGTGCCCCCTATCCCCCAGCCTCAGGAGAACGATATTTTGGATGCCAGCACCATTAACAGTTTGTTCGTCATCGGTGCCGTGCTGGTGGGGGCAAGCATTCTGCTCAGCTCATTTTCTTCCCGGCTCGGTATTCCGATCCTGGTGATCTTCCTGGCGATCGGCATGTTGGCCGGCGTCGACGGCCCCGGCGGCATCGTCTTCAGCAATTATCCGGTCGCTTACCTGGTCAGCAACCTCGCGTTGGCGGTGATCCTGCTCGACGGCGGCATGCGCACCCGGGTCAGCTCTTTCCGCGTCGCCCTGTGGCCGGCGCTGTCTCTCGCCACCGTCGGCGTGGTGATCACCGCCGGCCTGACCGGCATGGCCGCCGCCTGGCTGTTCAATCTCGATCTGCTGCAGGGCTTGCTGATCGGCGCCATTATCGGTTCCACCGATGCCGCCGCGGTCTTCTCGTTGCTGGGCGGCAAAGGCTTGAATGAACGTGTCAGCGCCACGCTGGAGATCGAGTCCGGCAGCAACGATCCGATGGCGGTATTTCTCACCATCACGCTGATTGCGATGATCGCCGCCGGGGAAACCGCGCTGAGCTGGACCTTCCCGCTGCATCTGATGCAGCAGTTCGGCATGGGCATCGTCTTCGGTCTGGGCGGCGGCTGGCTGCTGCTGACGCTGATCAACCACATCAAACTGGCGGACGGCCTTTATCCGCTGCTGGCGGTGAGCGGCGGCATTCTTATTTTCGCGCTGACCACCGCGCTGGACGGCAGCGGCATTCTGGCGGTGTACCTGTGCGGCCTGCTGCTGGGAAATCGACCGATCCGCAACCGTCACGGCATTGTACAAACCTTCGACGGCCTGGCCTGGCTCAGCCAGATCGGCATGTTCCTGGTGCTCGGCCTGCTGCTCAACCCGCACGAACTGCTGCCGATCGCCATCCCTGCCCTGCTGCTGTCGCTGTGGATGATCCTGTTTGCCCGCCCGCTGTCGGTGTTTATCGGCCTGCTGCCGTTCCGCAGCTTTACCCTGCGGGAACGCGGCTTTATTTCCTGGGTCGGCCTGCGCGGCGCAGTGCCGGTGATCCTGGCGGTGTTCCCGATGATGGCCGGCCTGCCCAACGCCCAGCTGTTCTTCAACGTGGCGTTCTTTGTGGTGCTGGTCTCCCTACTACTGCAAGGCACCACGCTGTCGTTTGCCGCCAAAAAAGCCAAGGTGATCGTGCCGCCGGCGCTGACGCCGATCTCCCGCGTTGGGTTGGATGTGCACCCGGAGAACCAGTGGGAGCAGTTCGTGTATCAGCTTTCGGCAGAAAACTGGTGCGTCGGCGCGGCGCTGCGTGAGCTGAGAATGCCGCCCAACACCCGCATCGCCGCCCTGTTCCGCGGCAAAGAGCTGCTGCACCCTAGCGGCAGTACCCGACTGCGGGAGAACGATATTCTGTGCGTCATCGGCCATGAGCACGACCTGCCGATCCTCGGTAAGCTGTTCAGCCAGGCGCCGGCCGTGACGCTCGACGAGCGCTTCTTCGGCGACTTTATCCTGCAATCCGACGCCCGTTTAAGCGACATCTCGCAGCTTTATGGCCTCAATCTGCAAGACGACGTGGACGAGCAGCAGACGCTTGGCCAGTTCGTCATTCAGCTGATTGGCGGCGAACCGGTGATCGGCGACCAGGTGGAATGGGACGGCCTGACCTGGACCATCGCCGAAATGGACGGCAATCAAGTCAGCAAAATAGGCGTGCGGATCGTAACCGACTGACGCTGCCGCACCGGCTGCGTTACCAGACGAGGGAACTTCTGGCCTTAAGAACGTTCTTAATCACTATCATGATGCATGAAGTACGGCGCCGCTGAATTATATCCGGTTGATATAAAAACAATTTAACAGCGGCGCCAACAGGGATTAGGGATGTGAACGGCAAGACTCGATTTCTTTCGGTGATGACAATCATGGCGCTGGGCGTAGCGGCGCTCGATCTCAGCATCGCCGGTTTGGTCCATAGACTTTTAATTGGATAATTTCAACGTGAAGCAGCGGGAACAAGAAAAAGACATTCTGGGGAAAATACTGGTGACGGTGTCCGCACTTTGCCTGATTCTGGTGGCGGCGTTCCTCATCTGGGGATTCGTGCTGGATTGATACCGCGCGACGCTCAGAGATAAAAAAAACCGCCGCGGCGGTTTTTTTATGGGTCAGGCGATCAGATCTTGCAACCTTCGCAGTCCGCTTCGTCTTCGAGGAACTCAGGGACCTCTTTTACCTTCTGCGCCGCTTTTTCTTCGGCTTTCGCCAGTTCGGCATCGATATCAAAATCGAAAATATCATCACTCATCGCTTGGTCCTCACTCTGCTTCACGTTCAAACGCTGAGTATAATCGACAAGCCGCCGGCCGGAAACCTTTCAGTTTGCCGCCGCCAGCTGCGGTGGCTCATCCTGCGGCTTTTTTCCGTAGGCCATGTCGTACACGTCGTAGAAGTCGATTTCGCCCTTGTTGCCGATGATCACCCGCATCTTCTGTTTCAGCGCGGCGCCGATAGACGGCTCATCCAGCAGCTGCTGCACCGCATAAGGCGACAGCGCGCGGGTAAAGTACCATTCGCCGTTGTAGCAAACCCGCAGATCCAGCACCCCGATGTCCTCGAAGCGGTATACCGGCCGGATCTCTATCAGCAGCATGGCGAACATGAACAGCACGAAAGCGGTGAAGCCCAGGAAGGCATATATCCCCATGTAAGGCACCTGGTACATCACGGCGATCACCGCGAAATAACCGGCGAACATGGCAAGGCACAGATAGCGGTGAGTGCGGGCGAATTCGCTGTTGAAGCGCGGCTTGCCGTCACGCCCTTCGCGCCGATTGATCTGTTCAATTTCTTTAACCAAGATGCTTTTAATCGCGTCCATCGTTACAACCTTATGCTGGAAACAGCATTGCCATCAAATCTCACCGCCAAAAGTAACACAAGTACAGTTTCGCCTGGTAGATCAGTTAGCCAACTTAATGGCGGCAACTGTTATAGTTCGGATTCAGCGCGGCTGGGCGGCCTTGCCTTGCGCAAACATGAACATGCGCTGGGCTACATCGTCGGCCTGTTTGATTTTCTGCTTTTGCGGTTCGTTGCTGCGTTGAATGGCGCGGGCGTAAGCGATTTCATGAGCCTGATCGATCATCGCGATGATCCGGTCACGTTCGGTCTTCTCCATATTGCCCAACATGGTGGTGATAATCGCCTGATAAGCGTTGGACGCGGCGCTCAGCGCTTTCTCTCTCGCCTCGAGGGCGGCGACGCGTTGCAAGAGTTCCTGCAGTTGCTCGGAGTGAGACATATCGACCTCCTGTTGCCGGGCAGCAAGCCTGCCTGATTACAGTTTAGCAAAGGATCGAAAGAGAAAGAGGAAGGAAAGCCAGCGGTTACGGTAAAACACACCCGAAAATCCCAACGAGGAGCCGATAGTGCAAATCAACCCGGGTGCGCTTTACGGTAAGCGCGGTGAGATGAAGGGAAGAAAGCTGGCGCGCTATGCAGGACTCGAACCCGCGTCTATCAATTTTCAAGCCAAAACAAGCCATTATAAAACCAATCACTCTGCCAACTGAGTTAATAGCGCGTTCCTTCGCTTCGGGGTGCCATTATCCACAACAACCTTATGGACTCAAGCTTTTTTAGCATAATACCCTGAATTTACAGATAAGTCTTAGGTTATCGATAGCGTTATGGCATTACGGCAGCTCAATAATCCGGTAATCGCCGGTGATGAGCGGCTTGCACAAAATCTTGTAGCCATCGCTGTCAAAGTGGCTGGCCGCGCTCTGCAGCCGCTGTGCCTGCGCCAGGCTGCTGACCGAGCCCAGATAAAACCAATTGTGAATTACATGGTACTGGCGCAGCGTCTCGCCCTGCTCTTCCAACGCCACTCGCCCGGCGAACGGCCAACAGGCGATGCGTAGCTGTTCCAGCGCCGCGCCGAGCCGCCGCGCATGTTCCTGCGCCGGCTCCACGCCGCAGCAGGCACCGGCGCACTTGCGCAGGCTGTAGCGGAAGCAGGCGCGCCCGGCGGGCAGCTTGTCGATCCCCAGCTTGCCGTAACATAAACGATGCTCGTCGGCGATGGCGCGCAGCTTTTCCAGCGCGGCATGGCGATTGGCAAACAGCCCATAAAGGTGGGGCGTGACGGCGAAATCGATCTCTTTGGCGTGGGCAATCGTCACCGTGTCCGCCTGCAGACGCAGCGCGCACAGCTGTTTCGAGCGCCGCAGGCGTTTGTTGAACAGCGGCTGCTGTTGCTTGATCAATTGCGCCTCCAGCAGCAGTGCCCCCAACTCGCCCGCAGTCTCAATAAAGCTGATGTGCCGGGTTTGCCGCAGCATTTTTGCCTCATCCTGGGCACGGAAATGCGCCATTACGCGGCTGCGTACGTTGACGCTTTTACCGATGTAAAGCGGCAGGCTTTCGCTCTGGCCGTGAAACACATAGACGCCCGGCCCTTTGGGCAACGGCGCCAGGCAGGCGCGCAGGTGCTCCGGGTATTGGTAAATGTCGATTTCCGGCTCGAGGCGGTTTGGCATCATGGCGGCGGCGTTATCCTGCTGATGAATGAATACTGGTTTTTTAGCCAGTATAGCGTGCCGCACAGCCGGTTGCACACCCGGCGGATAATAACTCACCGTGATCTTTAGCGGGAAAGCCTTTACTATCCCCTTTCCAGCGGGCAAGCGCCTCACGTTTAGCGCCAGTTCAGGCTGGCGCTGCCATGATGGCAGACTGGAACCGCCGCTTTTATCGTTATGGAAAACCTGGGCATGCCATCACTGAAACTCACACCCCGTCGTCTGGCGTTGATCGCCGTCATCGTTTTCATCGCCGTCGCCATCGCGCTAACCCTTTATTGGCAACGCCCGCCGCAGCAGGATTACGTTACCGCACCGGCCCGCCTGGGCGATATCGAGAATGCCGTGTTGGCCACCGGGCGACTGGATGCCGTCGAACGCGTTAACGTCGGCGCGCGGGTCTCCGGTGAAGTCAAATCGCTGAAGGTCAAACTGGGGGATCGCGTCACCAAAGGACAGCCGATCGCCGACATCGACGATCTGCAACAGCGCAACGATCTGCGCAACGCCGAGGCGGCGCTGAACGTCATCAAAGCCGAACTGCAGGCCAAGCAGGCACAGCTTAAGCAGGCCGAGTCGCGTTTCAAACGCCAGCGGCGCATGCTGAACGACGAAGCCAGCTCGCGTGAAGACTTCGAAACCGCCGAGGCCACGCTCGCCACCACCCGCGCCGAACTGCTTTCGCTCAATGCGCGCCTGGTGCAGGCGCAGATTGAAGTCGACAAGAAAAAGATCGACCTGGGGTATACCCGCGTCGTCGCGCCGATGGACGGTATCGTCATCGCCGTGGTCACGCAGCAGGGGCAAACGGTCAACTCCACCCAAAGTGCGCCGACCATCGTCAAGCTGGCGCGGCTGGATATGATGACCATCAAGGCGCAGATCTCTGAAGCCGACATCACCCGCATTTCGCCCGGGCAAAAGGCTTACTTCACCATTTTCTCCGATCCGGATAAACGCTACGACGCCACGCTGCGCACCATCGAACTGGCGCCGGAATCGGTGATGAAAGACGACTCGCTCGCCGGCACCAGCTCCGCTTCGGGCTCCGGCACCTCGAACGCGTCGGTCTATTACAACGCGCTGCTGGACGTGCCCAACCCGGAAAACCGCCTGCGCATCGCCATGACCGCGCAGGTTTCCTTGCTGCTCGGCGAAGCGAAGAATGCTCTGCTGGTACCAATCCAGGCGGTGCATAAAACCGAAGGAAAAGTGCAACAGGTGCAGGTGCTGACCCAGGATCAGCGGCTGGAAACGCGCGAAGTGACCACCGGCATCACCAACAACGTCGACATTCAGATCCTCAGCGGCCTGAAAGCCGGTGAAACCGTGGTGCTGTCGCAGCCCGCCGCCAAGTCGGCTGAGGATGGCATTTTCCTGTGAACGCGATCATCGAGCTAAAAGGCATCAGCCGGACCTACACCAACGGCGGTCAGGCGCTGACGGTGTTGAAAGACATCGATTTGACCATCGCCGCCGGCGAGCTGGTGGCGATCATCGGCGCCTCCGGCTCCGGCAAATCGACGCTGATGAACATCATGGGCTGTCTCGACGTGCCGGATCGCGGCGACTACTACATCAGCGGCCAGAACGCCGCCCACCTGTCGCCGGACGAACTGGCCCGCCTGCGCCGCGAGCATATCGGCTTTATCTTCCAGCGTTATCACCTGATGCCCGATCTCAGCGCGCTGGGCAACGTTGAAATTCCGGCCATCTACGCCAACGCCCGGCGCGATCAGCGGCGGCAGCGGGCAGCACAGCTGCTCGCTCGGTTGGGTCTGGAAGGACGCGAAGACCACAAGCCCGGCCAGCTTTCCGGCGGCCAGCAACAGCGCGTCAGCATCGCGCGCTCGCTGATCAACGGCGGCGAAATTATCCTGGCAGACGAACCGACCGGCGCGCTGGACACCCAATCCGGCCAGGAAGTGCTGGCGATCCTCAGCGAGCTCAATCAGCGCGGCCACACCGTGGTGATCGTCACCCACGATATGAACGTGGCACAACATGCGCAGCGCGTCATCGAGCTGCGGGATGGCGAGATCATCGCTGACAGCGGCCGCCAATCGGCGCCCGCCGCAGCGCTGCCGCCGCCGAACCGCAGCCGGCAAAGCGGCTGGCAAAGCCTGATCGACCGCACCCGTGAATCGCTGCACATGGCGCTGAAAGCGATGAACGCCCATCGCCTGCGCACCGCGCTGACCATGACCGGCATTATCTTCGGCATCGCCGCCGTCGTTACGGTCGTGGCGCTGGGCGAAGGGGCCAAGCAGCGCACGCTGGAGAATATCAAGGGACTTGGCACCAACGTGGTAAGCATCTATCCGGGGCGTGATTTCTTCGACGACGCCATCGACAGCATCCGCACCCTGGTGCCGGCCGATGCCGACGCGCTGGCGCAGCAAAGCTTCGTCGACAGCGTCAGCCCGGAGGTCAGCGCGTCCGACAGCATTCGCTTTCGCAGTAAATCCGCCACCGCGTCAATCACCGGCGTCGGGCGCGACTATTTCCGCGTCAACGGCATCACGCTGGTGCAAGGCGCCACCTTCCGCGACGATCGCAACGCGCTGCAGGAAGTGATCATCGACGACAACGCGCGCCAGGCGCTGTTCGGCGATTTCGGCGTCGAACCGCTCGGCCAGATCGTGTTTCTCGGCTCGGTGCCGGCGCGGGTGGTCGGCGTCGCCAAAAGCGAACGCAACTATGCGCCCAACCGCATCAGCGTCTGGATGCCCTACAGCACGGTGATGTACCGCATGGTCGGCAAAACCACGCTCAGCGGCATTACCGTGCGGCTGAAGGATGACGTCGCCAGCGAAGCCGCCGTCAGCGCCATTACGCAGTTGCTGACCCAGCGCCATGGCGTCAAGGATTTCATGACGTTCAACCGCGATCAGTTCCGTAAATCGATCGAGCGCACCTCGATGACGCTCAGCCTGCTGATCCTGATGGTGGCCTCGATCTCGCTGGTGATCGGCAGCCTGGGCGTGATGAACATCATGCTGGTCTCGGTGACCGAGCGCACCCATGAGATCGGCGTGCGCATGGCGGTCGGCGCACGGCGCGGCGACATCATGCAACAGTTCATGATCGAGGCGGTGCTGGTCTGCCTGATCGGCGGCGCATTGGGCATCGCACTGTCGTTCGCCGCCGGTTCGCTGTTCACCTCGCTGGCGGGCGGCATGTTCACCGCCATCTATTCCTGGCAAGCCGCCGCGACGGCGTTTTTCTGTTCAACCTTAATCGGCATGATCTTCGGTTATCTCCCCGCCCGCAAAGCGGCAAGGATGGATCCGGTCGTTTCATTGGCCAGCGAGTAACCCATGAAAATTTTCTCTCCCTTGGCATTAAGCCTCGCCGCCCTGCTCACCGCCGGCTGCGGCAACGCCCTGAAAAGCGACTACCGGGCGCCACAGGTCAACTACCCGACGAGCTGGCAGCACGCCGCCGAAAACGCCGCGCCGACGCCGTTCGACTGGCGCGATTTCCACGATCCCGAGCTCGACCGCTGGCTGCATCAGGTGATGGCCAGCAACAACGATCTGGCCGTCGCCGTGTTGCGCCTCTACCGTGCGCGCCTCGAGGCTGAACGCGTCGGCATCAGCACCGCGCCCGACGTCAACGCTTCGTTGAACAGCAACATCAATCGCCCGCTGTCGGAGTCCTCCGCCTGGAATAAAACCAGCGGCGCGACGCTCTCTACGAGCTATGAAGTCGACCTGTGGGGCAAATTGGCGCGCCAGCGCGACGCCGCCGAATGGGCCAGCCAGGCTTCCGAGCAGGATCTGCAGACGGCGCGCCTGACGCTGCTGGCCAACGCCGCCACGAATTACTGGCGCATCGGCTTCCTCAATCAGCAGATCGGCGTCAGCCAGGCGAGCATAGCCTACGCCAAACAGACGCTGCGGCTGGCCAACGCCCGCTACCGGGCCGGCAGCATCTCGGCACTGGACGTGGTGAACGCGGAACAAAACGTACTGACGCAGGAAAGCCGGCTGCTGACGTTGCAACACGAGCGTCAACAGGCGTTGAACGAACAGGCGGTGCTGCTGGGCGTACCTTCAGGCCAGACCACCATCGCGCCCGCACGTCTGCCGACGGCGGCAATGCCGCAGATCAGCACCGGCATTCCCGCCAACGTCTTGAGCCGTCGCCCGGATCTCAGCGCCAAAGAGCTGCGGTTGCGCGCCGCTCTGGCCAACGTCGACGAGAAACGTCTGCAATACTACCCCGCTTTCAGACTGACCGGCTCGCTGGGCACCAGCAGCAGCGCACTGCTGGAGTTTCTGCGCAACCCGACGGGCAGTCTCGGCGCCGGCCTGACGCTGCCGTTCCTGCAATGGCGGCAAATGGGGGTGGATATCAAGATCGCCCGTAACGACTACGAACAGCAGGTGCTGGAATTCAGGCAGGCGCTGTACAAGGCGATGGGCGATGTGAATAACGCCCTGTCGCTGCGCGCGCAGCTGCTGGCACAAGAGGCGCAACTACAGGCTTCGCTGGCGCTGGCGCGCAAATCGGAGCGGCTGAACGAGGTGCGTTACCGGCAGGGCGCCGTCACCATTACCGATTGGCTGAATGCTCAGGAGCAGCGTCGTCAGGCGGAGCTGGCGGTGGACGAAAACCGCTTCGCGCAGTACCAGAACCTGGCGAAAATCTATCTGGAATTCGGCGGTTCATCGGCCCTCTAATCCAAACTGCCTGGCCATCCGGCCAGGTAGATTTTAAGCGGCAAACACATCAATTTTTCCTGTTTTATCTCCCGCACTCTCTATACTTCAAACATGGCCAATCAGACGAAAAACCGTCAAATCGCACAATTATTAGACCATTCTCGCACCAAATCGGTGCAAATACTTAAGTTAAACTGCTGGATTTGATCGCCGCAAGATATAACGTTAAGCTATAGATGCAAAATAATTAGTCACCTAAATGACATAACCTTGGTATAAACGGCCGTATTTTGTGATCCACATCTCAACTTAAATGTGGATAATGAATCGTCTTGAACCGCGATTCGATTAGCCGATTTGATAACTCGAAAACAACAGTGAACGGAGATTACGCTTTCACGAACAACGAATAATTCATTAAGGGATGATTATATGAAGTTAAGAAAAAAACGACATAAACCGATGCACATTAACGACATCACCATCATCGATGACAGCAAACTCAAGAAGGCGATCACCGCGGCGGCCCTGGGCAACGCGATGGAGTGGTTCGACTTCGGCGTATACGGCTTTGTCGCCTACGCACTTGGCCAGGTCTTCTTCCCCGGCGCCTCGCCCGGCGTACAAATGATCGCCGCGCTGGCAACCTTCTCCGTGCCCTTCCTGGTGCGTCCGCTCGGCGGTCTGTTCTTTGGCGCCATGGGTGACAAGTTCGGTCGCCAAAAGGTGCTCTCGGTCACCATTATCATCATGGCGGTCAGCACCTTCTGTATCGGCCTGATCCCGTCCTATGCGTCGATCGGTATCTGGGCACCGATCCTGCTGCTGTTGGCCAAGCTGGCGCAGGGCTTCTCCGTCGGCGGTGAATATTCCGGTGCGGCAATTTTCGTCGCCGAATACTCGCCGGACCGCAAACGCGGCTTTATGGGCAGCTGGCTGGACTTCGGCTCCATCGCCGGCTTTGTGATGGGCGCAGGCGTGGTGGTGCTGATCTCCAGCATCGTCGGCGAAGCCAACTTCCTCGACTGGGGCTGGCGTATCCCGTTCTTCATCGCCGCGCCGTTGGGCTTGATCGGCCTCTATCTGCGCCATGCGCTGGAAGAAACCCCGGCGTTCCAACAGCACGTGGACAAGATGGAGAAAGAGGATCGCAACGCCATCGAAAATCCGCCAAAAACCTCGTTCAAAGAGATCGCGGCCAAACACTGGAAAAGTTTGCTGGTGTGCGTCGGCATCGTGATTTCCACCAACGTGACCTATTACATGCTGCTGACCTACATGCCGAGCTACCTGTCGCATAACCTGCACTACTCGGAAGATCACGGCGTTCTGATCATCATCGCCATCATGATCGGCATGCTGTTCGTACAGCCGGTAATCGGCCTGACCAGTGACCGCATCGGCCGTAAGCCGTTCATTATCGGCGGCAGCATCGGCCTGTTGGCGCTGGCGATCCCGTGCTTCATTCTGATCAACAGCAACGTGATTGGCCTGATCTTCGTCGGTCTGCTGGTGCTGGCGGTGCTGCTCAACTCCTTCACCGGGGTGATGGCCTCGATTCTGCCGGCGATGTTCCCGACGCACATCCGCTACAGCGCGCTGGCGATTTCGTTCAACATTTCGGTGCTGATCGCCGGTGCGACGCCGACCGCCGCCGCCTGGCTGGTCGAAGTGACCGGCAACCTGTACATGCCGGCCTACTATCTGATGGTCGTGGCGGTGATCGGTCTTATCACCGGTCTGTACATGAAAGAAACCGCCAACAAACCGCTGCGCGGCGCGACGCCGGCTGCATCTGACCGTTCAGAGGCGAAAGAGCTGCTGCAGGAGACCTACGACAACATCGAACAGAAAGTCGAGGACATCAACGCACAGATCGCCGAATTGGAAAAGAAAAAGCAGATCCTGATCGACCAGCATCCCAAGCTGGACTGATCGGCGCTGAAAGACAAAAGCCACCCATTTGGGTGGCTTTTTTGCTTTGAATTCAACCGAAATAATACGCAGCGCATTTTATGACAATCGGGTTTGATGGTAGGCTTTACAGCACACTCTTAATTGATGAAGCACGCGATCATGAGCAAAATGGACCTTCCCGTCATCATCGGCATCCTTGTTATGCTCACCCTGTGGCTCGGCGCACTCTTCAACATCGGCGATATCACCTTCACCATTTCACGCCTGTTCCACTGGATTGAAAGCCAACGCGGCTAACCCGCACAGGCGGTGGAAAACATCGGCTATGATTGAAAGACCTTACCGCCATTTTCCGCGATTATCGCTCGCGATAAAGGGGACTGTATCATGACCGATTATGCGTTCTACAATCAGATCCTGACTCGACTGGCCGCCAATCACCCCGGCACGCTGGATGAAAAAACCTACGAACTGTGGAAACAAGACGCCACCAGCCCGCATGCGTTCGCCGATCCCTTCGCCTATCTCAAAACCAAGGGCCTGATACAGGCCTATGTGATGAGCGACATCGACGAGAACAACTATGATATCGACCCGAATCAAACGCGGATCACCACCGCCGGCCTCGAATTCATTCGCAACGGCGGGTTCAAATAAGGGCGACGCGCGCCAATAAAAAACCGCCAGACGGCGGTTTTTTACTCTACACGCATGCGGGCCGGCTCAGGCGGGGAAAGCCCGATAAAATATGCGCAGCACTTCGTTGTCGCCCTGGCGTAAAAAGCCGCCTTCAGGCTGCCAACGCAGATCGCGCGCCAGATTGAGATTTTCCCAGCCGACCGCGCCCCCCACGCCGATGCAAAGATTTTTATTGCCTGCGGCAAATCCCGCTCCGGTACCGATCATGGCATGCAGCAAACGGGGCGCCGCCGCGTCACGCAGGGAGAATATGCCGATAAAACATCCCTGCGGCGCGCGCAGCATATCGGCCATCGTGCGGATCTCGGTATCGTCCGGGCTAACGAAATGTTTGTATTGCTTATCGAACACCGTCTGCCACAGCTGCTTGTATTTCGCCTTGCTGAGCGCGCCTGAACGGTGGGCACAAAGCACCACCGCATCCCAGCACATCTCCCCGCTCAACGAAAGATACTCTTCCGTATCGGTTTGCGGCTTATCGGCGTAATGCCGTGCAAATTCAGCCGCATTCAAATGCGGCGGCACGGCCTGTCTGGCAACGTCACTCTTGTAGCGTTTGAAATTCAACCAATGCACGAGAAGCCTCCTCTTCACCCGGTAGATTAACAAACCGGCAGCCGTGGATGAGACGCGCCATCAAATCCAGGGCATCGTCGGCAGCGGCGATTTCGTCGTCATTCAGCCCCTGTTCCACCGACCGCTCAATCGCGTTCATCACCCCTGGAGCGCTGGTTTCATCCCCCTGTGACACCACGTCCAACACGGCTTTGCCAATCGCCAAACAAAGCTCATGATCAAACTCAACCTCTTTATACGGATACGGTTGCATAATCACTCCGATAAATTTTTACCCCAGAATACTAGACCACAATGGCGTATCGCGCCTGCCGCCGTAGCGCAGCGCTGTGTGCAACCGAAGAGAAATGCATCAGGCCCCGGGTTGATAGCCCGAAGCCCGATAAAAGGCAGGTTATTGCGATGCTTATTCGGTAGGGCGAATAATAAAACAAGTGGCGGTTGCCGAAGCCAGCAGCTTCCCTTGCGCCGTTTTGAGCGTGCCTTCCGCGAAGGCCACGTTTTTGGCCGCATAGACCAGACGCCCTTCGGCGATCAGGTCAGTTTCCTTCGGCACAGGGCGCAACATTTTAACCTGCAGATCGACGGTGCCATACCCAATCCCCGCGCCCAGCGTACTGTGCACCGCGCAACCGGTCACCGAGTCCAAGACCGTGGCGGCAAAGCCGCCATGAACGCCCCCCAGCGGATTCAGGTGGCGCCCGTCAGCCCGCGCCAAGATGCGGATGTACCCCTCTTCAACCGCCACCGGTTTCATGGGCACGGTTTCAGCGATCGAAGCCGGTGGGATTTTACCGGCCATCGCAGCCTGTAACAGCGCCAGTCCGGTCATTTTTGTCGGGTCCATGGGTTTCTCCTCGGGTCAGTAAACCTCTCATATAGTAGAGGTCAGACCTGTTAGCTTGCTTTTTCGTGCGGATGCCACCTACGCCCTGACTCCTTTGAGTGTGACCAGCATCACTCTTTAGGGTTAATAACCACAAATTTATTAGTGCCTTTAGATTTAAAACAATTTTCTGCAGCCAACACGGCCGGAAACTGAGCGCAGTTAAGTTCAACATTATTAAGGCGTATTTATCATGGATTTCTTTCTGCAATTAGCGGTGATATTGGCATGCCTGCTGTATGGGGCGCGTAAGGGCGGCATTGCGCTGGGGTTACTGGGTGGGATCGGGTTAATGATCCTGGTGTTCGGCTTTCACCTGCAGCCCGGCAAACCGCCGGTAGACGTGATGCTGGTGATCATCGCGGTGGTGGCGGCCTCCGCCACCCTGCAGGCCTCGGGCGGGTTGGACGTCATGCTGCAGATCGCCGAACGGATGCTGCGACGTAACCCGCGCTATGTCTCGATCATCGCGCCGTTCGTGACCTGCATTCTCACTATCCTGTGCGGCACCGGGCACGTGGTGTACACCATCTTGCCGATCATTTATGACGTGGCGATCAAAAATAACATCCGCCCGGAGCGGCCGATGGCGGCCAGCTCGATCGGCGCGCAGATGGGTATTATCGCCAGCCCGGTTTCGGTGGCGGTGGTCTCACTGGTGGCGATGCTCAGCAGTTACACCTTCAATGGCCGCCATCTGGAATTCCTCGACCTGCTCTCTATCACCATACCTTCTACGCTGTGCGGCATTCTGGCGATCGGCATCTTCAGCTGGTTCCGCGGCAAAGACCTGGACAAAGACCCGGAGTTCCAGAAATTCATCTCAGTGCCGGAAAACCATCGCTATGTCTATGGCGATGCCGCCACCTTACTGGATCGGGTGCTGCCACGCAGCAACTGGATCGCCATGTGGATTTTCCTCGCCACCATCGCACTGGTGGCGGTGCTGGGGGCGTTTTCCGATCTGCGGCCCAGCTTCGGCGGCAAACCGCTCTCCATGGTCCTGGTGATCCAGATGTGCATGCTGATGGCCGGGGCATTGATCGTCATCATTACCCGCACCAACCCGGCGTCTATCTCTAAAAACGAAGTGTTCCGCTCCGGCATGATCGCCATCGTGGCGGTGTATGGCGTCGCCTGGATGGCGGAAACCATGTTCGGCGCGCACTTGGCGCAGATCGAAGCCACGCTGGGCGTGCTGGTGAAAGAATATCCCTGGGCCTATGCGCTGATCCTGCTGCTCGTGTCGAAATTCGTCAACTCGCAGGCCGCCGCGCTGGCGGCACTGGTGCCGGTGGCGCTGGCAATCGGCGTCAACCCGGCCTATATCGTCGCTTCGGCGCCGGCCTGTTACGGTTATTATATTCTGCCGACCTACCCCAGCGATCTGGCGGCGATCCAGTTCGACCGCTCCGGCACCACCCGCATCGGCCGCTTCGTGATCAACCACAGCTTTATTCTGCCCGGCCTGATCGGCGTCAGCGTCTCCTGCGTCTTCGGCTGGATCCTCGCCGCGGCGTTCGGTTTCTTATGAGTTGTATTTCGGAGCCCTGCGGGGCTCCCCAAGCACGCGGCAATCCATGGGTATAGGGGATAACAAGAAAGGAAAAAATGCCGGTGCAGTACGAATTTCAGACACAAAAAAACCGCCTCTCGGCGGTTACGACATTACTACTTATTGCTTTGATTATTCGGTATTTTTGTTCCCTGGTACCCGGGGCGGGACTTGAACCCGCACAGCCATAAGCCGAGGGATTTTAAATCCCTTGTGTCTACCGATTTCACCACCCGGGCTCGGGAAAGTTGGAGGCGCGTTCCGGAGTCGAACCGGACTGGACGGATTTGCAATCCGCTACATAACCGCTTTGTTAACGCGCCTTTATTCTGTTTGCCTTTTCAGGCCAAAGCCGGTGATTCACCCACTTCGTTTTGTTCTTTTGGTTGGCGATGTTGAAATCGCTTATCCTAATCATCTGATTCTTAAGTAATTTATTTCGTTACTGCCGAATCGATGGACTGCATTATGGACTAAACCCCCCACCTTGGCAACCCCCCGAAATAGCAAAAAGTTCTCTAACGCTTTCAACTGCTTATTTTGTGGGCGCACTGTTCACAATGCCGACGCAAAGGCAAGCGGAATGTTGATTTTATATGCATCGGTTCAGGAATTCACGGGCAAATCGGTTCTTTTTTCTCGGCAGGAACCGCTTACCCGCGCCCTCTCCGGCTTTTCATTTGCTTATGGTGATGGGGTACCGTGCACAGCATCATCATGGGAGACATCGCGCAACCTCCGGCGCCACCATAAAAACCCAGCGATCGTGCCTGGCAAAACCGCGATCGTACCAAAAATACGCTGATCGGCATTCAGCAAACCAGGAGCAACGGCGGATAGCACCGCGCATAACAACAGAAACCACCGCAATCGGCGAATGCCGGGATGAGCGATTCCGACGATAGCCCCCACCAAACATGCCGGCAGAAAACCGAGCGCATAGGAAAAAGCCCCAATGAACACCAGCATTCCCAGCACATCGCCGACGTTAAAGTATCCGGGATCCACATAGCCACTGATACCAAACGTCATCAGCAGCAGCATCAGCATGCCCCCTAACGGCGGGGCGACCAGCCCGAAGAACAATATGCATCCTGCCACTCTTCTGACCAGATGCCGCATAGCGCCAGACGTCATACTCCCTCCCGTTCCCGCTTCCTTTGATACCGGCAGTGGATATTTAACCTATGGATTGCAATAAAAAGAGGCCCCAACCCGGCGGGCGCCGTAATCCATAGGCTTAAGTGGGTTTCTTCGAGGCCTTTTTCTTCGCCGCAGGCAACTGAGCATAAGTGAGCGCGATTAATTGGGAAAGCCAGGCGCTTTCGCCCCACTTCTCTTCCGGAATCACAAAACAAGGCTTTGCGCCCGGATAAGGTGGCGCTTCTGAATGTCCGTTCAGAAACGCTTTGCCACCCGGCGTCGGTTTAACAAACAACCGATCATCGCAGACCAGCGCCACCATTTTCTCAGCGCAATAAATACCATACTCACCGAACATCTTCTTCGCCGAAAGCTTACCCGACGCAGAGATATTGCCGATGATAAACTCTACCGTACTCAGTTTTGAAACCATCGGGCTCCCCTCTTCGTATTCGCAGTACAGCCGTATCAAACTCGGTTCAATTTACTCTTATCCAGAGAGTAAACGTTATAGAAACCTACAAGTCGCCCTCTTTTGTCGTCTAAAGAACGCCTCGCCGCAATAGTAAAACGCCCGATAAAACTCATCGGGCGACAATGGCTTGAACGACATCACGATTAATCAGTAACAAAGATGGCGGAATCAACGTCGGTAGCAGCTATCCGCCCAAGCGACGCCGCCCAGCAGGGCTTAATCCTTGTTATCAGACTCGCGGAAACATCCCTTCTTGAAGTCGTTTGTGCAGCATCCCCGAGCGGCGATACCGCCTGAAAAACCACTGGGATGTCCAGACTATTTGCGAGGAGAGAAAAAGTACATCATGTAAGAAGAACGCGCGATTCTGTTGCTTCGGTATATCGAATCGACGGCCAGAAACATAGCCGCTGATTAAAGAGGGGTGAGGTACAGAAAGCGAGAGGGAATAGAAAACGAAAAAGGGGCCGAGGCCCCTTTCGCTTACCTGCCGAATCACGGGGATTCAGCAGGCTAATGTTTGGAGCGGGAAACGAGGCTCGAACTCGCGA
>NZ_KV792509.1:0-103997 GCF_001808215.1 Serratia sp. HMSC15F11 | reverse complement strand
AGGTTGCGCTCTACCAACTGAGCTATTCCCGCATTACCAGAACTGACTGATTTCTTTGCTATCTTTCGGCAATTCATCGTTGTCGTCTGATGCGATGCATTCTACTTACCTGACGTGATGAGTCAATAAAATTGTTGGCTCATCACGATCGTTTGCCGATTTTTGCAGCGCATCGATCACGGTTCCAGCAGATCGTTGCGCGCAGCATTCAAATATTGGAACATAGACCAGAAAGTCAGTACCGCCGCGATATACAGCAAACCGATCGCCACATACTCTACGGAGCGGTCCGGCCGCCACAGCAAGCCCACCAGCGACATCATCTGCGCCATGGTTTTCACTTTGCCGATCCAGGACACCGCCACGCTGCTGCGTTTGCCAATTTCCGCCATCCACTCTCGCAGCGACGAAATGATGATTTCACGGGCGATCATGGTGGCCGCCGGCAGCGTGATCCACCAGCTGTGGTAGTGCTCCGCCACCAGCACCAGCGCCACCGCCACCATCACTTTGTCCGCAACCGGATCCAAAAACGCCCCGAAGCGCGTCGTTTGTTTCCAGCGGCGTGCCAGGAAGCCGTCAAACCAGTCGGTGACGGCGGCAAACACAAAGATAACGGCGCAAACCATCGGAGCCCAGCTGAACGGCAGATAAAACGCCAGCACAAAGAATGGGATCAGAACTACGCGAAACAGGGTAAGCCAAGTCGGTATATTCAATTGCATAATGCTACGGTAACTATCTGGCTAGAGTGGAAATTAAGAGTATGTTGCTACATTGCCCTCAGTGTTTCAATGCATTGTAGATCTTTTCTGCCAATGCTTGTGAAATACCCGGCACTTTTGCAATTTCCTCCACGCTGGCGTTCAACAAAGGTTGCAGTCCGCCCATATACTTCAACAGCACCTGGCGCCGTTTCGGCCCTACGCCTTCAATCAGCTCCAGTGCGCTGGTATTTCTGACTTTCGCCCTTCTCTGCCGGTGGCCGGTAATCGCATGATTGTGCGAATCATCGCGGATGTGTTGGATCACATGCAGCGCCGGCGAATCCGGCGGCAGCGAAATCCCCTCGCCTTCCGGCACGAAGAACAGCGTTTCTAACCCGGCCTTGCGATCGGCGCCTTTGGCGATGCCAATCAGCAGCGGCTTGTTCTTGTCCCAGGTAACGTTCAGCGATTTGAACACGTCGATCGCCATGCCGAGCTGCCCTTTGCCGCCGTCGATGAAGATGACATCCGGGATCTTTTTCTCTTCCAGCGCCTTACCGTAACGGCGCTTCAGCACCTGCGTCATCGCCGCGTAGTCATCGCCGGGGGGGATGCCGCTGATATTGTAGCGCCGATACTCCGCGCGCACCGGGCCGTTACCGTCGAACACCACGCACGAAGCCACGGTTTGTTCGCCCATGGTATGGCTGATATCGAAGCACTCCATGCGGTTGATTTCCGTCAGGTTCAGCACCTTGGCCAGCTCCGCCAGCCGCTGATGGATCGTCGACTGTTGCGAAAGCTTGGTGGTCAACGCCGTTGCCGCGTTGGTACGCGCCAGCTTCAGATAACGGGCGCGGTCACCGCGCGGCTTGCTTTGAATTTGGATCTTGCGCCCCGCCAGCTCGGAGAGCGACTCCGCAAGCAGGTCTTTTTCCGGCAGGCTGAAATCCAACAGGATCTCGCCGGGCAAGGTACGCGCCTGGCTGCCTTGCAAATAGAACTGGCCGACAAAGGTCTGCACCACTTCGCTCATATCCGTGCCGCCCGGCACTTTAGGGAAATAGCTGCGGCTCCCCAGCACCTTGCCCTGACGGATGAACAGCACATGCAGGCACGCCATACCGGCGTCGAACGCCACGCCGATCACGTCCAGATCGTCGCTGTCGCCCGACACGAACTGCCGTTCGGTAACGCGGCGCACGGCCTGAATTTGATCGCGAATGCGCGCCGCCTCTTCGAAATTGAGCAGTTTGCTGGCTTCTTCCATGCGCGCAATCAGCTGATGCAACACCTGCTGATCTTTGCCCGAAAGGAACAGCCGCACGTAGTCCACCTGCTGCCGGTACTCTTCTTCACTCACCAGGCCAGCGACGCAAGGGCCCAGGCAGCGGCCGATCTGATACTGCAGACACGGGCGCGAGCGATTACGATACACGCTGTTTTCGCATTGGCGGATCGGGAACAGCTTCTGCAGCAGCGCCAGCGTTTCACGCACGGCATAAGAGTTGGGAAAAGGCCCGAAATATTCGCCCTTGGCGTGTTTGGCGCCGCGATGCACCGCCAAACGGGGATGGGTATCCGCGCTGAGAAAAATCAGCGGATAAGATTTATCGTCGCGCAAAAGAACATTATATCGCGGTTGGTACAATTTAATGTAGTTATGTTCCAACAACAGCGCTTCCGTTTCGGTGTGGGTAACCGTTACGTCTATTTGCGCGATATTTTTAACCAGCGTCTCGGTTTTACGGCTGCTGACCTGCTGCCGAAAATAGCTGGCGAGACGTTTTTTCAGGTCTTTGGCTTTACCGACGTAGATCACCGTGCCCGTGGCGTCGTACATACGGTAGACGCCGGGCTGGCTGGTGACGGTACTCAGGAAGGCTTTGGCATCAAAACGGTCATTCACTGCTTAACAACGTCTCCGCATTGAACAATCCATGTCGGATGGCCAGGTGGGTCAGTTCGACGTCGCCGCTGATATTCAGTTTGCTGAACATGCGGTAACGGTAACTGTTCACCGTTTTCGGGCTGAGACTCAACTGCTCCGAGATCTCATTCACTTTTTTGCCTTTGGTGATCATCAGCATGATCTGCAACTCGCGTTCAGACAGGCAGCTGAACGGCGTTTCGGCCTGGGGCTCCAGCTGACTCAGGGCCATCTGCTGGGCGATATCAGACGCGATATAGCGCTGCCCCGCATGCACGGAGCGCAAGGCGTTAATCACTTCCTGCGGCGCGGCGCCCTTGCTCAGATAACCGGCGGCCCCCGCCTGCATCACCTTCGCGGGCAACGGGTTTTCAGTATGGATAGTCAACATGATGACTTTGACGTCGGGTGCATAACGCACAATCTTGCGCGTGGCTTCCAGCCCGCCAATGCCCGGCATATTCATGTCCATCAGCACGATATCGACAGCGTTGCCACGGCACCATTTTACGGCGTCTTCACCGCATTGGGCCTCACCGACAACTTTTATACCTTTGATATCTTCAAGAATGCGTCGTATCCCTGCGCGCACCAGTTCGTGGTCATCAACAAGAAGAACGCTAATCAAGGAAAAATCTCCAAAAAAAGGGAGTAACGCAATCAGCCTCTGTTTTCGCCAGAGATATTACTTGTTTTTCAGACAAGAATGAACACAGATTAATACATACTTCCGAATAACTTTGCGGAGCAGAGCTGATTTTTCAATTTTAGCCGTCTATGCCGCCAATAAATCGTCACGTCGGAAAAGATCGGGCGACGAAAATAATTTCGTTGCGCCGCGTCAGACACAGGATAGCGCGATAATCATGCAGCGAGGGGGAAATCTGTGTAAGCAATCACGACATGAATAATATTAGCACGGCGGTTGGCCGTTTGTAATCATTTGATATTTAAAGACGTAGCAAAAACCACCGCCATCGCCGGCCGAACACCCGACGTGCAGAACTATTATTCCCGGCGAACATCGGCAAAATCGGTGCCAGCCGCCTCAAATAATTATAATAACCCCAATGGTTCAACAATAACGTGCCGGACAAATACTTGTTAACCGCCCCGAAATAACTTACCGATAATGGATGATTCAGGCTGGCGGTGAACGGACGCTGCCCGCCGGCGTGAGCTGAGCAAGCCCGGTGCAGATGATGGACGCATGCTATGCTATACTCCGCGCCCAGTTAAATTCGCCGCTGCGCATGGGGCAACGTTTAGCCCGCGCGCGGTGTGCCAAAGCAGCTTGTATCAGGCTACGGCCTCAAAAATCAGGAGAGAAAATGAGCAACGTTGATTTCACTACGTCTGCAAACCCGGAGATCTTGGCGACCGAGGTTGCCTGCCTCAAAGCCACGCTGACGCTGATCCTGAAGTCGATCGGCCAGGCCGACGCCGGGAAAGTTATCATCAACATGGAACGTTTTATCGCCCAGATTGAAGATCCCACCCAGGCGGAAATCTTCAAGAACAGTATTCAGCAAATCAAGCACGCTTACCGTCAGTAAGCGTTGCGTCTCAGACCCGCGCTTCATGCGGGTCTGCTTTTCCCCGCGTGACGCCACACCCCATTGATCTTGCACGTGCTTTCGGGCAGTGTGTTGGCTTTCCCCCACACCCGGGACCATTATGGGCATCCTTGTCAAAGCGCTGATCGGCGCACTGGTCGTGGTTCTGATCGGCCTGCTGGCCAAAACGCGCAATTATTATATCGCCGGTTTAGTTCCGCTTTTCCCCACCTTCGCCCTGATTGCGCACTACATTGTCGGCAACGAGCGTTCCATTGCGGCGCTGAAAACGACGCTGATTTTCGGCATGTGGGCAGTGCTGCCCTATCTGGTGTATTTGATTTCTCTGTATTTCCTGATTAACAGCCTGCGGCTGTCGTTGGCCCTGGGGGCGGCGGTGCTGTGCTGGATTGCGGCGGCGTGGCTATTAATTACCCTCTGGGGATGGTGGCAAGGACGTTAACGCCCTTGCCCGGCCGGGGTTACGGTCGCCCCGCCTGCAAAACGAAACCGCGCTGCCGGTCACCGGCGATGCGCAGATAGCGGCTTTCACCGGCGCGCAGCGTCATCGGTATACTGCCTCCGGTATCACGCCAAATGCACAGGTGATTCTCGATCATATCTTGCCCGATACTGACCGAGATATTGCCTGGCGGCACGCGAAACTCTGCTTTTTCTTTCGCCTCCAGCGAAGCGGCAAACTCCCCATTCACATAGACGCCGGTGCGGCAGCTGCCTGCGAGCATTCCGCTGTCGCGAACCACCACCACCGTGGCGTAAGGCGTATCCGGGATATTCTGATAGAGCATCAGACGGCTCGGGGGCGGTAACTGAGCCTGTTGCGGCGGTATGGCTTGAGTCGCACATCCCGTTAACAGTGCAGAGGCAAATAACAACGCGGCGTAATGCTTCATCCTTGGCTCCTGAAGAAAATAATGCTTATCGTAACAAGAGAATAGCTGCCTCCAGTAGCATTCATGTCGCAGAGGCGAAAAAATCGGACAACTTCCCACGCCCCCACCAGCCCTCAGGAATAAGAAGATTCTGCATTAAAGCTCTTGAAATAAAGGCGATTATTGCAAATTTAAAACTTGACCATGCCACGTTGGATATCTGCCGCAAACGCACCACTGACGTAACTGAAACCATCCGGCGTGACGTAAACCCGGGTATGGCCGGTCTCTGATAACACCGCCACCATATATCCCAGGCTGATCATTTCATGTGAAGGCACATTCATCGGGGTTAGAAATCCACGCCCGCGGCACCACTGATAAAAGCGAGTTCGCCCATATCCCAACACGGCGCCAACATCAGAGAGGTGCTTAAATGCATCATAATCCTCTGATGGTGAAGGTAAACCGTCATGACTTTCAGGCGTTTTCTTTATCCCAGACAAAATAAACTCCTTTTTTGACTCTGTCGCGAACGGTTATCCTTCATCTGAGCTGAATTTAAAAAATCCAAATTTAAAATGCAAATGAATTCCCTGTAACTAAAAAGTCTTTCATGGATGAAATCTGAAAATAAAACCACAATAAAAAAACAGAAATAAAAAAATAAGGTATTAATACCGGGAATTAAATTTTAGGCATGGGTAAATATCCTAAATAAAAATGACCTTAAAATAGGATAAGAAAATGCTTAGCATGCATATTGTTTCGCTGCTCGAAATGATGCAATGGCGATCGGTATATTGCGGCAAAAAAGAGAATGGATAAAACTAGCGTCACATCGCCCCCCTCGTCGTGAGATCGCGATCCCTGCAGGCCTCCCTCAATTCGCCACATCCTCTCACGACGCGGCGCTACCTTAATCACACCTAAACAATAACAATTATCATTTCCAATTGTTCTGTCAGTTTATTACACTTTCCCGCCTCGCCAGTTAGGAACATTCCTAGGCGGCGAGCCTCAGGATAGAGAAAGAATTAGGGACACCATGAAGAATTGCCGTTGTTTGATTGTTTTGCCGTTATTGATGTTGACCGCCTGCACACAATGGGAAAGGCCCGGCGCGGTTGAGAGTACCCGGAATGCCGAATATGCCGAATGCCGTAGCCGCGGCTATGATCGCTTCCCCCCGGACGTGGTACGGGACGTGGAGTTCAGCTACGAAAATAAATACATTCCTTGCGAGAAGAACAAGAAAGACTGTCCATCGGGATACCGCTATGACAAGGAACCGTCGATTAAAACAGTGCAGACCGATCGCAATCAGTCCGCCCGAGACGCCACCATCGAAGCCTGTATGTACGGCAAAGGCTGGCGTGAGAAAACCTACTATTGGCCGCAATGGTGATGCAGCGACGTAGGATTGGACTGAAACGTCACCGCAGCGATGCGCCATCAATTGGCGTCGTCGCTGCAATGCCCTCCCAGCGCAACCAGCGTTTCCGCTCTGACCGGCGTTAAAGGCACACGCGGTGGCGGTAAAGGCCAGCCCAAAAGCTGCCTCGCCGCCGTCGCACAGACTTTGCCCTGGCAAGCTCCCATGCCACAACGGCTGCTCAGCTTGGCCGTGTTCCAATCTGGCTGATGGCTCACCTGTTCCAGCGTGACGTCTTCGCAGCGACACAGTATCGTTTGCGGTTTGGCCAGCGAATTCAAGCGATCATCAAGTGCAAAGGTGCTTGCCACCGCCGTGGCGAAACGTCGCCACTGCCGCCGCTGCGCCGCCAGGCGCTCTGCCTTTTCCCGCTGCCCAGTGGCAGCATAACCGGCGATAGCGCCTTCAGTGAGTGCCAATTCACTGCCGCCGATGCCGGTACACTCCCCGGCAGCAAAAATATGCGCCAGGCTGGTTTGCTGCCAATGATCCACCGCTACAGCGTCGTGTTCTATCCGACACCCCAGCAGCATCGCCAACTCAATATTCGCCACCAGGCCAAAACCGCAGGCCAACCTGTCGCAGGCGATCGTTCTCTCCCGCCCGCCGTTATTGACGTGCACCGAGGTTAAACATTCTTGCCCCAACGCCGCCAGTACCCGGCTGCCGGCAAGGTAATGACCCGGCATCAGGGAAAACGCCTGACGCAGTTTGGCCGGCCAGCGCCACAGGCCGCCGGCGAACGCCGCCAACCGCCAAAGCGGCGCCTGTTCCGCCACCAGCACTACCTCGCCGCCGGCCTGTTTCACGCTGTTCGCCACCGCCAGCAACAGCGGACCACTGCCGGCGATCGCCACTCGCTCACCACGGATCGCCAGCCCCTGCTTGATTTGCGCCTGTAGGCCACCGGCGCCGGTCACCCCCGGCAGCGTCCAGCCGGGAAACGGCAGCAACAGCTCACGCGCGCCATTGCATAAAATCAGCTTTTGATAGCGAATCACGCCGCAACCTTCGGCATCTTCATAGGCCAATCGGCCAACGCCACACTGCGCCACCAGCTTGCAGCCGGACTGTAGCGCAATATTTTCCCTCGTCGCTATCGCCTGCCGATAGCGGTTCGCCGTTTCAGGCAAAGCCACCTGCGGCCCATCGCGCCAGATTTGCCCGCCGGGATGCGGATTATCATCAATCATGCGTACCTGACCACCACTTTCCGCTGCGGCCAGCGCCGCCGCCATGCCGGCCGGCCCGGCACCGACGATCAGCACCTCACAGTCGAAGTTACTCATCATCGCTCCTCTCAATGCGCATACCGGCTTGGCACAACGTCTGACACGCCAGACGACGCAGACCGTTAATGGTCACCCGGCACTCCTGGCAAACGCCCATGCCGCAAAAGGGGGCACGCGGTTGGTGTGAAATCGACAACCGACAACGAGCGTCGCCACACAGGCTGAGTGCCGCAGCAACGCTAATGCCAACCGGCACCCGGCAGGGATCGCCATCGATGCTCAACGTAAGCGTGTTTTGTCCTTCATTCATACCGACAGCTCCTCGGCGGCAAACGCCCGCGCCGCCAAATACGGGGTATCGTCAATCTCCGGCGTTTGCCGGCCGATCTGAGCAGTAATCAGCGCGGCGCTGCCGAGGGCAGTCGTGACGCCCAATCCCTCGTGCCCCAACGCCAGCCACAGCCAGGAATGCCGCGGATGCACGCCCAGCAGCGGCAGCCCGTCGACAGAGGCGGCGCGCAGCCCGGTCCAGCAGCGAATGATGTTCATCTGCGCCAGCACGGGCAAGAAATGCTGCGCACGCGTGAGCATCGCCGCCAGCACTGGCATGTCCAACGCCGAATCGACGGCATCGAACTGGCGGGAAGAACCGATCAGCCATTGCCCGGTTGGCCGTGCCTGCACATTGAATGCCACCGAGGTGCCGCCGCTGGCATGCGCGCTGGCGCCGTATCCCAACTCCACCAACTGATGCCGCACCCGCGGCGGATAGCGATCGGTGATCGCCAGATGGCCCTTCTTGGCGTGCAGCAAAGTCTGGGGCAATAGGCTATTGGCCCTAAGGCCGCAGGCCAGGACCACTATAGGCGCAGCCAGGCGCCTGCCGTCCGCCAGCCGCACGGCCCCCTCTTCCAGCGCTGATGCTTCGCCATGCACCACGTCGATCGCCGCGCCACCGTCGGCCAACAGCCAGCGAGCCGCGAGCGGCGCATACAGAATGCCGTCGCCCGGCACCCGCAGTCCCCCGGCCAGACCGTGCCGCAGCATCGGCTCCACGGCGGCGATCTGCTCCGCCGTCAGCAGTTCCGCGGCTACCCCCAGCTCCGCCAGCCGCGCCCGTTTTTGCTCGGCGATGGCCATTTCATCCACTTTATCCGCCAGCCATAGCGTTCCGCAGCCGCGCCAGGCACACGCTTGCGGCATGCACCCCGTCACTTCACGCCATAACCGCAGCGAATAAGCGCTCAACGCCAGCTCAGCCGGGTTGTCGTCCATGCACACCAGATGCCCCATGCCGGCGGCCGTAGCGCCGGCGCGGCGATCGTCCACCACCGAGACGCGATACCCCTCCCGCGCCAGCCGCCAGGCGCAGGCGGCACCGATGATGCCGGCGCCGATCACGATGACATCGGCTTTCCGCCCGACGCCCATCAGCGAATTCCCCAGACAAAGGGATCGCGTTCGTCGAGCAGCAGTTGGCTATCGGCGCACACATAGGCCTGCCCGCGAATAAAGGGGGTAATGCGATCGCCATTCCGGCGATAGTAGGCCTGAAACTCGCTGCCGATCACGCTGGCCTGCCGCCACTGCGTGTCCGGCGGCAGCTTGCCTTCCGCTGCCAGACACGCCAGTTTGGCACTGGTGCCGGTGCCGCACGGGGAGCGATCATAGGCTTTGCCGGGGCACAGCACGAAGCTGCGGCTGTCGGCCTGCGGATCGTCACCGAATAGTTCGATATGGTCTATCGCTCCGCCGTCTTCACCGCAGATGCCCGCCTGCTCCAACGTCTGCCGCACCGCCCAGGTGAACGCAGTCAACGCCTCCAGATTTTGTTTATCGATGGGCAACGGCGACTCGCCGATCAGGAAGAACCAGTTGCCGCCCCAGGCGATGTCACCCGTCACCGGCCCGTAACCCGCCACCTCAAGCCGCACCTGGCGGCGGTAACGATAAGCCGCCACGTTCTCCACCGTGACGCTGCCGTCCTCGTGCAGCGTGGCGTTTACCGGGCCGACCGGGGTCTCTATCAGGTGACGCCCGACGTGGATGCGCCCCAGGTGCGCCAGCGAAGCGATCAGCCCGATAGTGCCGTGCCCGCACATGCCCAGGTAGCCGCTGTTGTTAAAGAAGATCACGCCGGCGGTGGCCTGTGGCGAACAGGGGCGGCACAGCAACGCCCCCACCAACACGTCGTTACCGCGCGGCTCTAGCATCACCGCACAACGCCAATCGTCATAATGTTGCGCGAAACGCGCCCGCCGTTCCGCCATGCTGCCCTCGCCAAGATCGGGAAAGCCTTCGACGATCAGGCGGGTCGGCTCTCCGCCGGTATGAGAATCGATCGCCCGCAAAGCGGTGATATGCGCAGAAAGTGCCATCGGCGTCTCCTGGGTTAATGAGATGTTACCAATGGCGTTAGCCTGAACGAATGTGGCCATAACGGCTTGATGCGTTTCGGCGCGGCAAATGAAGAAATCAGCACAGTGACAAAAGTCAGGCCTGACGCGTCGCGGGTACGCCCTTAACGAAAACCATAACAATAACTTATTTATCATAACCTTACTTTCATGCTAAACCTCCACGTGGCGAGAAACGCCGCAGTTTTCAAGCAACCACCACGCACCGCGCGGCAAAAGTATGCGGCAATCCGCATATTTGGCAGGCGGCCGGAAATAGCGCTTGATTCGTTAAAGAAAAGTTAATATTGATGCGAAGACATCAACCCGAGCCGCCTGTTTTTCCGGCTAACGACCGAAAAGGGACAGCTATGCGATCCACTTCAGACTATCAGCCTCCGGTTTCTCTCTCTCCGCCTTCGCTCGTGGGGCTGCCGGAGCAAGAGGACGTTTTCGCCGTCGAACATCTTTCGCGCCTGTGCGACGGCCTGGCGCAGCAGCGCCCGAACAACCTGTGCGATCTGCTGAATACGCTGGCGCTGATCGCGCCGCTGCTGAACGCGATCCCCAACGTGGTGTTCTTTATCAAAGACGCCCAGGCCCGCTACCTGCTGGCCAACCTGACGCTGGCCAGGCGCTGCGGTTTCAAAACCGTTACGCCGTTGCTGGGCAAGACCTCCGCCGACGTTTTTCCCGCCCAGCTCGGATCCGGCTACACCGAGCAGGATCTGCGGGTATTGCGCCACGGCGTGCTGATCCAGGATCAGCTGGAAATGCACCTGTACAACGGCCGCGAAACCGGCTGGTGCCTGACGCAAAAGCTGGCGCTGTACGACGCGCAGGGCAAAATCATCGGTATGGCGGGTATTTCTCACGATCTGCAGGAGGCCAGGGCCCATCACCCGGCCTACCAACGGCTGGCGGCGATCGACGTGCACATCCGCCGCCACTACGCACGGCCGATCGCACTTGAGGAGCTGACGGTGCTGACCGGCTTGTCGGTGGCGCAGATCGAACGCTATTGCAAGCGTATCTTCCACCTCACCCCGCGCCAGATGATCCACAAAGTGCGGTTGGAAAAGGCCACGGAACTGCTGGCCGGCGATCTGCCGATCACCGACATCGCGCTACTGTGCGGCTACACCGATCACAGCGCCTTCAGCCGTCAATTCAAAGCGATGACCGGCTCTACGCCGCGCGATTTCCGCCTGACGCTTTCCGCTTAATACGCTGATTTATCTGGTTATCCCCCTCTTTTCACGGTGCACCGGCGCCCGTTTTTTTCACGCCCGCTATTCGGCGCCATTGTGCCAATTTCGTCGCGGCAATCGGCGAAAAGCGTCAAGCCACCCCGCGCAATACCGGTCAATCTGTCGGTGAGCCTTACCAAAGATTCACTTTTCATTAACACTTCGGACGACAGGACAAACACGATGAGCCATAAAGCCATAAGCTGGAGCGGCGTATTCCCGGCGGTGACGACCCAGTTCCGCAACGATTTCTCTCTGGACCTCGATGCCACTCATACGGTGATTAAAAACCTGGTGCGCGACGGCGTCTCCGGCCTGGTGGTGTGCGGCACCGTCGGTGAAAACACCTCGATGACGGTGCAAGAGAAGCTGGCGGTGATCGAAGTGGCAAGAGACGCCGCCGACGGTAAAGTTCCGGTGATCGCCGGCATCGCCGAGTTCACCACCGCCTTCGCGCAGAACATGGCGCGTGAAGCGCAAAAGGCCGGCGTCGACGGGATTATGGTGATGCCGGCGCTGGTCTACTCCGCCAAGCCGCACGAAACTGCCGCGCACTTCCGCAGCGTCGCCTGCGCGACCGATCTGCCGATCATGGTCTATAACAATCCTCCCATTTACAAAAATGACGTCACGCCCGACATCCTGACCTCGCTGGTCGACTGCGAAAATATCGTGTGCTTCAAAGACTCTTCGGGCGACACCCGCCGTTTTATCGATCTGCGCAACGAAGTCGGCGATCGCTTCGTGCTGTTTGCCGGGTTGGACGATGTGGTGCTGGAAAGCCTCGCCGTTGGTGCGCAAGGTTGGATCTCCGGCATGTCCAATGCCTTCCCGCGCGAAGGGGAAACGCTGTTCCGGCTGGCGAAGGACAAACGCTATGAAGAAGCCTTGGCGCTGTACAGCTGGTTTATGCCACTGCTGCACCTCGATGCCCGCCCCGATCTGGTGCAGTGCATCAAACTCTGCGAACAGCGGGTCGGCCGCGGCAGCGCCGTCACTCGTCCGCCGCGCCTGCCGCTGCAGGGCGGGACGCTCACCGAGATCAACGCCGTGATCGATAAAGCGCTGGCCACTCGCCCTGCGCTGCCGAACGTCGGCCTGTAACGCCTTCATCGCCCGGCCATGCCGGGCGTCATGCTTTCTCTACCGGGGGGAACCGATGCCCAACGATCGCTATGCCGCCATCAGCGGCCAACAATTTATCGGCGGCCAACGCCGCGCCACAGGAGAAGCGGCGCTGCTCAGCCTGCGTGCCGACGACGGTCAGCCGACCGGCTACCGCTTCCACCAGGCCACGGCGGCAGAAACCTCCGCCGCCGCAGAAGCTGCCGCCGCGGCCTTTGCACCCTATTCGCAGCTCAGCGCGGAACAACGCGCGAACTTTCTCGACGCCATTGCCGAGGAGTTAGACGCATTGGATGAGGCTTTTTTCGCCTTCGCCATGCAGGAAACCGCCTTGCCGCCGGCGCGGTTGAGCGGCGAACGCGCCAGAACCAGCGACCAGATGCGGCTGTTCGCTACGCTGCTGCGGCGCGGCGACGTCGAGGGCGTGCGTATCGACTGCGCGCTGCCGCAGCGCTCCCCCTTGCCGCGCCCCGATCTACGGCAATACCGCACGGCGCTCGGCCCGGTGGCGGTATTCGGCGCCAGCAACTTCCCGCTGGCGTTCTCCACCGCGGGTGGCGATACCGCCGCCGCGCTCGCCGCCGGCTGCCCGGTCGTGTTCAAGGCGCACAGCGGCCATATGATCACCGCCGAGCTGAGCGCTCAGGCGATCGAGCGCGCCCGGAAACGTACGGGGATGCCTGCCGGCGTCTTCAACATGATCTTCGGCAACCGCGTGGGAGCCGACCTGGTACAACATCCGGCGATTCAGGCCGTGGGATTCACCGGCTCACTGCAAGGTGGTCGAGCGCTCTTCGATCTGGCGACGCGACGCCCTCACCCCATCCCGGTCTTCGCCGAAATGTCGAGCATCAACCCGGTCGTGATCCTGCCGCAGGCGCTGGTGCGGCGCGGGCAGCACATCGCGCAGGAACTGGTCTCTTCCTTTACGCTCGGTTGCGGTCAGTTCTGCACCAAGCCCGGCGTGATCGTCGCGCTGCGTGGCGCCGCCTTCGATCGGCTGGCCGAAACGATGAGCGCCTTGGTCAACGCCGCCGAGCCGCAACCGATGCTGAATACCGGCACGCTGGAGCACTACCGTCACGGGCTGGCGGCCCTCGATGCGCACCCGGGTATGCGCCGTCTGGCGGGCCGCAGCGAAACGCCCCCTCATCGGGTGACGGCACAGCTGTATCAAGCGGAGGAGGCACTGCTGCTGCAGGCAGATCCGCTGCTGCAACAGGAGGTCTTCGGCCCGGCCAGCATCCTGGTCGCTGTAAATAGCGAAGCACAGCTGCACGCGGCGCTGTCGGCATTGCAAGGTCAGTTGACCGCCACGCTGCTGGCGGATCACGGCGATCTCGATATGGCCGCCGGGCTGACGACGCTGTTGGCACGCAAAGCCGGTCGGGTGCTGTTCAACGGGTATCCGACCGGGGTAGAAGTGTGCGACGCCATGGTGCACGGCGGCCCCTATCCGGCGACCAGCGACGCACGCGGCACCTCGGTAGGCACGATGGCCATCGAACGTTTCCTGCGGCCGGTCTGTTTGCAAAACACGCCAGCGGCGCTGTTGCCGCCACCGCTGCAGGACGCCAACCCGCTCAACCTACTGCGGCTGGTGAACGGCGTTTTCACCCGAGATCCCCTGGTTTCACCTGCCCCAAATTAGCCCGGCCGCATCTGCCTGCCACTCAATAACAAAAGGGTAATACCATGACAACCCAAGGCAAATTCAAGAAGCAGCTTACGCTCACCGATCTGACGTTCATCGGTCTGGGCGCCATCTTCGGCTCCGGTTGGCTGTTCGCCGCCAGCCATGTCTCCTCCATCGCCGGCCCGGCCGGCATCTATTCCTGGTTGATCGGCGGCCTGGCGGTGCTGCTGCTCGGCATCGTCTACTGCGAGCTGGGCGCCGCCCTGCCGCGCGCCGGCGGCATTATTCGCTATCCGGTGTTCTCGCACGGCGAACTGATGGGTTATCTGCTGGGGTTTATCACGCTGATCGCCTTCTCAAGCCTGATCGCCATCGAAGTCGTCGCCGCCCGGCAATACGCCGCCGCCTGGTTCCCATTCCTCAGCCTGCCGGGTTCCGGCGACCCTACGCCGATCGGCTGGCTGGTGCAGCTGGCGCTGCTGTGCTTTTTCTTCGCGCTCAACTACTACAGCGTCAAAACCTTCGCCAAATCCAATAACCTGATCAGCGTGCTGAAATTTCTGGTGCCGCTGCTGGTGATCGTGGTGTTGTTCAGCTTTTTCAAACCGGAAAACCTGCACAGCCAGGGCTTTGCTCCCTTCGGTTCCGCTGGGGTTGAGGCCGCCATTTCCGCCGGCGGCATCATCTTCGCCTACCTCGGCCTGACGCCGATCATTTCGGTCGCCAGCGAGGTGCAAAGGCCGCAGCGCACCATTCCCATCGCGCTGATCCTGTCGGTGGTGCTGTCCACCATCATCTATGTGCTGCTGCAGATAGCGTTTCTCGGCAGTATCCCCAGCGAGATGCTGAGCGGCGGCTGGGCCGGCATCAGCCAACAGTTCTCCCTGCCGTTTCGCGATATCGCCATCACGCTGGGCATGGGATGGCTGGCATTTCTGGTGGTCAGCGACGCGATCGTTTCACCGAGCGGCACCGGCAATATCTATATGAACGCCACGCCTCGCGTGATCTACGGTTGGGCGCGCGCCGGCACCTTCTTCAAACTGTTCACCCGGGTAGATGGCGAGTCCGGCATTCCCCGCCCGGCGCTGTGGCTGACCTTCGCTCTCTCGGTATTCTGGACGCTGCCGTTCCCGTCGTGGGAAAAGCTGATCGGCGTGGTGTCCGCCGCGCTGGTGCTGAGCTACGCCATCGCCCCGGTCACCGCCGCCGGGCTGCGGCGCAATGCGCCCGATATGCCGCGTCCGTTCCGGGTGCGCGCTTTCTGCGTGCTCGGCCCGTTGTCGTTTATCATTTCGGCGCTGATCGTCTTCTGGTCCGGCTGGGATACCGTCTCCTGGCTGCTCGGTTTGCAGATCCTGATGTTCTTCATCTACATCCTGTTCAAAAATCAGGTGCCGACCCACGCCGTTAGCCTCCGGCAGCAAATTTGGTCCTCGCTGTGGCTGATCGTCTTCTATGCGCTGGTGATCTCACTCTCCTACCTCAGCAGCTTCGGCGGCATCGGCGCCATTGCCCACCCGTGGGACACCCTTACCATGGCGGTGATTGCGCTGGCGGTTTACTACTGGGGCGCCTATACCTGTTTACCCCAGGCCAATTTTATCGGCGATGAAGAAGAATGAACCCAGGGAGGACATCAAAATGACATCCACGCACGTTCTGTCGCTGGAACAGGCTTATCAACTGGCGTTGCGCGCACTGCGCAGCAACGGTTTCAATCAGGCGCATGCCGAGGCGGTGGCACAAAATGTCACCCAGGGTGAACGCGACGGCTGCGCTTCGCACGGGTTGTACCGGCTCTTGGGCTGCGTGCGATCGCTGCAGGCAGGCAAGGTTTCTGCCGATGCGATACCCAGGCTGTTCGACCAAGCGCCGGCTATCTTGCGCGCCGATGCCGGCGGCGCATTTTCTCTGCTGGCCTACCGCACCGCTCTGCCGGCCTTTATCGATAAGGTGCGCACCAACGGTATCGCCGCGTTGGCGATCAACCGCTGCGTGCACTTCTCCGCGCTGTGGGCCGACATCGAACCGCTGACCGAGCAGGGGTTGGTGGCCTTGGCCTGCACGCCCAGCCACGCCTGGGTGACGCCGGCCGGCGGTTCGCGCCCGCTGTTCGGCACCAACCCCATCGCCTTCGGCTGGCCGCGCCCGAATCGCCCGCCGTTTTTATTCGACATGGCCACCAGCGCAACGGCGCGCGGCGAAATCGAATTGCATCGCCGCGCAGGCACCCCGCTGCCTGAAGGCTGGGGCATTGATAAGGCAGGCAATCCGTCCACCGATGCCGCCAGCGTGTTGGAGGGCGCAATGCTGACCTTCGGCGGACATAAGGGCTCGGCGCTGGCGGCGATGGTTGAATTGTTGGCCGGGCCGCTGATCGGCGATATGACCAGCAAGGAATCGCTGGCCTACGACGACGGCACCGGTTCGTCGCCTTACGGCGGTGAGCTGATCATCGCGTTGGATCCTGAACGTTTTCTCGGTGCGGATAGGGCGAAATATTTCGCCAGCGCAGAGGCGATGTTTGCTGATATGCAGGCGCAAGGCGCACGCATCCCCGGCGAACGCCGTTATCGGCAGCGGAGGCAGAGCGAACGAGACGGCGTGGAGATCCCCAGGACGCTGTACGACGAAATCGTGGCGCTGTGCGATTAGCGCCGGATTGATTCCCCCGCGCCGGCAATCCGGCGCGGGGCGAGTTTTATCCTGCCTGAGCCAGGTCGCTGTGCAGGCGCTTGCGCCATACCGGTTTGGTATCCCAGCGGGCGAAGTGTTTCGCCTCTTTACCCGGCTGCACCTGATGCCACATGTCTTCTTGCCACCGGATCGGTTCCTTTCCTCGCAACGTTGGGCGAGTCTGTTTAATCGTCCGTTGCAAAACGCCCGCTTCCTCAGTGGTAATGGGCGGCGCCTGTCTGGCGGCGTCCAGCGCCCGGTTGCCCAACGGCGCCATCGCCTGATACAACACGTTGACCTGCTGCTGCGTCGCCTGCTGATTAGTGCTCATCCCCTTACCCGACCAACCGTCGAAGTTTTCACCGGGATCGTCCCCCTGCGCACGATATTCATTACCCGGCCCCTCGACGATATTCCATCCTTGCCAGGTCACCAGAGTGTGTAATCCATCGCGATCCTGCAGGTTTTTATTCTTGATCTGTTTGAGCACCTCGGCGCGGTTTGGCACACCGATCAGGTTCATAAACTCGTCCAGCGCGTCCCAATGCTGCCCCGCGACCAGACCATTCCAGACATTACGCAAACAGTTCCAGGGAATGGTGTGATGCCAGGTCAGCGTGATAAGCGGTTTGGTTGACGCATGTTGCCAACGGCTCGGTTCACTGCCCCGATCGCCTCTGATGATCCCATCAACTTCTAATGGCATAGCTGCCCCTCTTCTGGCTGAGATGAAGAATATGCGCAAGGCCGGTGCCCAGGTTGGCATAAAAACGTCAGCTAAAATCGTAGCAGCTCAGGCTGAGATGGCAATAAAACGCCAGGCACGCTCTGCAGCCGACCGGCAACCGCAGAACGCGCCCGAAAACGGTGGGCTTAAGACGGATTATCTGACGACCATCACCGAAATATTGGCATGGCGAACGATAGCGGCAGCGTTAGACCCCAGCAGATAGGTTTTCACGCTCGGGCGGCGCGAACCGATGATGATCAGATCGGCGTCGATCTCTTCCGCCAGCTCCAGCGCCTGATCGCGCGCAGAGCCGAAGCTGACGGTGTAATTGAGGCGTTCCAACGGCAGATCGATTTCCGACATGATTTTCTTCAGCTTCTCGACCGCCTTCACTTCCGCCTGATTCTCAAATTCCTTGAGACCGAACGAATAGGCAGTAACAAAAGCCGAGGCATCCGGCAGCGCATGGAAGAAATGCACTTTAGCGCCGGACATCTTCGCCAAATATTCCACATGCTTCAGCGCATGTTCGGTCAACAGGTCCTCTTCAATATCGATCGGCACCAAAATAGTCTTGTACATATTACGTCCTTTCTATGTAAACCGGGTGCCTACAGAATACTGCCGCGCACGGGCGCGGTGAATCGCTTTATCACGCTTTTGTGATCGGGGGTAAATACTGATAAGGATAGTTCTTAATTTAACAAAATATAAACATCACACCGATAACGGATAGGCGCTTAATTATTTAGCACTCGAGATTAAATCAGCTGCAAATAAACCGCTTTGGCGGTGGCGGCGGTCTTATTAGCGACAGAAAGTTTTTTAATCGAGTTGCCGATATGGAAATTGACCGTACGCTCGCTCACCCCCATCAACAGCGCGATCTCTTCCGCCGTTTTCCCTTCGCTGCACCAGCGTAAGATGTCTTTTTCGCGCAGCGTCAGCACATCTTTTATCGCGTCGTCGTTCACCGAGATCAAGGCTTCACGCAGCGTTTTATGGGCAGTTTGCGCCAGCCAAAGGAAAAAAGTTTCATTTACTGCGCGCGCTTGCGGCGTTTGCTCGGGTAGCGCTTTACCGGCAAATGTCAGGATCCCCAGCCGGCCATAACAATCCTTAACCGACTGCGACCAGCCGGCGCACAGGCCGAATTGCGCCATATACCGCCAAAGCGTCGGCCGCTCGTGATAAAAGCTTTCGTCCCACTGGAACTGCAGCGTGGAATGGTGAGCGCGCTCAATAACCGGATCCTGCAAATACACCCGCTGCCGCCGGTAATCCTCGAGATAGTTCGCTGAAAAATTCCCTTCGATCAGCATCTTGGGGCGGCTGGCCGGATAACAGGAAAACACGATGTAGGAGAAATAATCAAACCCCAACGCCTCGGCGCAGGGCTCCAGCTGCGTCAGAAAGCATTCGCGATCGGCCAGGCTGCCAATTACCTCCGCCATGAGCCGTTGAGTGCGGGTATCCATAACGCAGGTTCTCCAGATAGCGATGCCGATTTATCGATAGGTCAGACTCACTATAGAATATCGTCGCCCGGCGCCAGTAGCCGTTTCATATAATAAAAAATACCAACGCTATAACGAAAACAGCTATTCCCTTTAAAATAAGCCTTTTTATTGCACCGAACAGGAAAACTACGCGAATAGCATAATCTCCTCGGCACGTAAACCTGTCATTTCTACCGTTAGACAGCCAGGACACCGCCAATTACTTTCCAGACAGGCACCCAGTGCCGCCGTAAATCCAAAGAGATAATAAGCATTTGCGAATTTCGCATGGCATACAGTGACGGGGATTTTCTATGGCAGAAAGTAATGCGGCAATTCAGTCGGCTGCGATTATCGGCGCGGGAACGATGGGCAGAGGCATCGCTTATCTTTTCGCGCAAAAAGGCATTCGCACGGTGCTTTATAATCGCAACGGCAATACCCTCAATCAGGCTCGCGACTATATCGAGCTAGACCTGAACAAGAAAGTCGAACAGGGTAAGATCGCGCTGCAGGATAAAGGCGCGGTGTTGGCCAATCTGGTGTTCACCTCGGTATTTGAGACCATTGCCGACAGCGAGCTGGTGATAGAAACCATCGCCGAGCAAGAGCAAACCAAACTTGAGGTGCTGGCGGCCATCGCCGCGGCAGTCAAGCCCGACACGCTGATCGCCACCAATACCTCCTCACTGTCGCTGAATAAGCTGGCAACCGCGGTGACGCACAGCGAGCGGTTTATCGGTTTGCACTTTTTTAACCCCGCGCCGCTGATGAAACTGATTGAAATCATCCCGGCCTACTTTACCGCACACGCCACCACGGAGCGTTGCCGTCAACTGGTGGCCGCGTTGGGGAAACGCGATGTTGTCTGCCAGGCCACGCCGGGGTTTATCGTCAACCGCATGGCCCGCCCCTACTACCTGGAAGGGTTCCGCCTATTGGAAGAACACGTGGCGCGCGCGCCGCAGATCGACCGTGCCCTCAAGGCCGGCGGGCACTTTCGTATGGGGCCGCTCGAGCTGACCGATTTTATCGGCCAGGACATCAACTATCAGGTCAGTCGGCAAATCTGGCAGGACATGCAATACGACGCGCGCTATACCCCCGGCCACCTGCAGCGTTCGCTGGTCGATGCCGGTCTATTGGGAAAAAAGAACGGCCGCTCCTATTTTGCCGTCGAAGAAAACGCCCCGCCGGTGATGGCCGCCACCGATGCAGACATTGAGACGCTGCACGTTTACGGCGAACACCCTTTTTTTACCCTGTTACAACAACGTGCCGCGCTTCAGTGGCCACAGCTGCGCGTGGAACAACGGCCGGCATTACCGGGCCTGGGGCCGGCCGTCCGGATCAATGACGCTTTCACCGTCAGCATCACCGATGGCCGCACGGCAAACCAGCTGGCCGAGCAGACGGCGGCGGATGCCTTTGTGGTCGATGTCGCCCTGAATTACGCCGACACGGCGTATCTGGTGGCAGCGCACAGCCGCCACGCCTCTGCAGCCAATAAAGCGCTGTTCTTACGCCTGCTGCACACGGCAATCCCGCAGGTTGAATTTATCAAGGATTCCCCGGCGCTGATCGTCGCCCGCGTCCTCAGCAGCCTAATCAACGAGTCGGTGATCATGGTGGAAAGCGGCGTCTGCAGCCGGGAAGACATCGATGTCGCCGCCGTCGCCGGCGTTAACTACGCCGACGGCATTTTCGGCTGGCTAGATAGCCTGGGGGAGAAAAACGTCAGGACGACGCTGAGCAACCTGGCGCAGCTGCTGCACGCAGCACGCTATGCGCCGCATTACACCCTTCTGCACGCCGCGCAACCGGCGCTGACGACCACGCCTTAAGGATTAATGATGAGCATTCAAGATGACGGCGTTTATCTGATCGACGGCACGCGCACGGCGATCGGCGCCTATGGTGGCAGCCTGGCGCATACCCGCCCCGACGACATGGCGGCAACGATCATTCGCAGTCTGCTGCAGCGCCATCCGGCGGCGGAAGCGAGCCTGGACGAAGTGGTTCTGGGCTGCGCCAACCAGGCCGGCGAGGACAACCGCAATGTCGCCCGCATGGCGGCGCTGCTTGCCGGACTGGATCCGTCGGTGCCGGCCATCACCCTCAACCGCCTTTGCGCCTCCGGGTTGGATGCCGTGATCTACGCCGCGGCAAAAATCCGCAGCGGCCTTAGCGAACTGATTCTGGCCGGCGGCGTGGAAAGCATGAGCCGCGCGCCCTATGTGCTGAGCAAGAGCGAAACGCCATTCGATAAGGGGGTAAAGCTGTACGACACCACGCTGGGATGGCGCTTTGTTAATCCGCGGCTGGCGGAGCGCTACGGCAGCGATCCGCTCGGCATCACGGCGGAAAACGTGGCTCAACGGCAGCATATCTCACGCGAGGAACAGGATCTGTTCGCGCTGGCCTCGCAGCAGAAGGCTCGCCGGGCGATCGACAGCGGCCGGCTGGCGCGGGAAATCACGCCCGTAGACGTGCCGGCGGATCGTAAAACGACCCGCACATTCGCGCAGGACGAGTTTCCCCGGCTCAGCACGCTGCAACAGTTGCAGACGCTGAAACCGGCGTTCTCCGCCGGCGGTACAGTCACGGCAGGCAACGCTTCCGGCATCAACGACGGCGCCGCCGTGCTGCTGCTGGCTTCCGGGCGCTACGTGAAGCGTCAGGGGTGGCAACCTCTGGCGGAGATCGGCGACAGCGCGGCCGCCGGGGTTGAACCTGCGCTGATGGGGCTGGGGCCGATCGCCTCCACCGAGCGCTTACTGCAGCGCGGCGGGTTCACCTTAAACGACTTCGACATCATCGAGATTAACGAAGCGTTCGCCTCACAGGTCCTGGCGGCGCTGAAACACTGGCGTATCGACGCCAACGACGCGCGGGTTAACCCGAACGGCGGCGCCATCGCGCTCGGTCATCCGTTGGGGATGTCCGGAGCGCGCCTGGTGCTATCGGCGGCGCTGGAATTACGCGACCGACAGGCGAGCAACGCATTGGTGACGATGTGCGTCGGCGTCGGCCAGGGTCTGTCACTAAACCTTAAAGCCGTTTAACACAAGGAATATGCTATGAGCGTACTGAACATTCTTGAAGAAAAGCTGGCGGAAACCAAAAAACAGGGGCGTTTTCGCGAGTTCCTCAACCTTGAACGCGGCGTACAGGACAAACCCTGGGCCACCAGCCACGGACAGCAAGGTGAGCGCCGTCTCAACGTCTGGTGCTCGAACGACTATCTGGCGATGAGCCACCACCCCAAAGTGCTGCTGGCCACCACCGAAGCGGTTAACCGGGTCGGGTTGGGCACCTGCGGCGCCCGCAGCATTTCCGGCACCTCGGTCTACCACAGCGAACTGGAAACGCTGCTGGCCAGCGCTTACGGCAAAGAATCGGCTCTGCTGTTCACTACCGGTTTCGGCGCCAACGACGCCACCTTGTCCACCCTGTGTGACGCCATTCCCGATCTGATCGTATTCTCCGACGAGCTGAATCACGCCTCGATGATTTACGGTATCCGCTACAGCAAGGCGGAGAAAAAGATCTTCCGCCACAACGATGTGGCACACCTCGCCGAGCTGCTGCAGGCCGCCGATCCGGCGCGGCCAAAGCTGATCGCCTTCGAGTCGCTGTATTCCATGGACGGTGACTTCGCTCCCTTGGCACAGATCGTGGCGCTGGCGGAACAGTATCAGGCGCTGACCTATCTCGACGAGATCCACTCCGCCGGCGTCTATGGCGAACGGGGGCTGGGTTACGCCGAACAGCTGGGCCTGCTGGATAAAATCACCATTATTCAGGGCGGTTTCGGCAAGTCTTACGGTGCGGCGGGCGGCTATATCGCCGCACCCCGCTCGGTGGTGGAGGCGGTGCGTAGCTGGGCCCCGGCATTCGTCTTCAGCACCTCGTCACCGGCGCCGGTGGTGGCCGCCGCGCTGGCCAGTTTTAAATACAACCTCGAGCATGACACCCAGCGCAAGCACCTGCTGGCGATCGTCGATCATCTGAAAACCGGCCTGCGCGCCGCCGGCATTCCGCTGGTGTCGGCCGACAGCCATATCCTGCCGCTGCGGGTCGGCGATCCGCACCGCAACAAACACATCAGCAAAGTACTGCTCGATGAGCATGATATTTACGTGCAGCCGGTCAATGCGCCGACGGTGCCCGCAGGCAGCGAGCGGCTGCGGGTAACGCCAACCTCGGCGCACTCCCATGCCGACGTGGAGACGTTCCTGGCGGCGCTGGGACGGGTCTGGGCGGTGAACGATCTGCGGAGGGCAGGATGAAGTTAGCGGATTATAACGGCCATCTGGTCACGCTCTGTCTAATGGCAACCGGTACGTTCGCCATCGGCACCGACGCCTTTATCGTGGCCGGCGTGCTCAGTGACATTTCCGATACCTTTGCCGTCAGCCCCGCGCAAGCGGGGCAGTTGATATCGGTATTCGCGCTGGCTTATATGCTGTTCGCGCCACTGACCGCCTGGCTGCTCGGCAACGTCAACCGCAAGCATATCCTGCAGTTGGCGCTGGTACTGTTCATCGCCGGCAATCTGGCCTGCGCCTGGGCCACCAGCTACCTGCAGATCTCGTTCGGCAGAGTGCTGGCCGCATTGGGAGCGGCCTGTTACACGCCGCAGGCCGCCGCCGCCGCCGTGGGGCTGGTGGCGGAAAAACGCCGCGGCCTGGCCATTTCCATCGTCTATGGGGGCATGACGTTGGCTATTGCGCTCGGTATTCCATTCGGTACCTTTCTCGCCAAACTGATCGGCTGGCGTGAGATATTCCTGTTCATCGCCCTGTTGGGGGCAATTGCGCTGCTGGGCCTGTCGCTGGCGCTGCGCGCCATTGCGCCACCGGGCAAGCATTCGCTGAAAGAGCGGCTCGCCCCGCTGCGGCAAAAGGCGGTGCTGACTACGCTGCTGATCACCTTTTTTGCCGTTTGCTCGGAACACATCGTCTATAGCTACGTCAGCGTCTTGCTGAAAAACACCCAGTTCGGCCCGCAGGCGATTCTGCCCCTCGCGCTGCTGGTGTTCGGTATTGGCGCGGTGATCGGCAATTTTGCCTCCGGTGCGTTAACCGATGCCCTCGGCAGCAAGTTTGTGCTGCTGTTTTCCGTGGCGCTCCAGACGCTGTCCCTGTTTCTGCTGGCCTTTTATGTCACTTCCCCCTGGTGGGTACTGGCCATCTTCCTGGTCTGGGGCATTACCGGCTGGATGTATTTGGTGCCGATCCAACATCACCTGTTGTCGCTGTCGAAACGCTTTGGCGCGCTGACCGTGTCGCTCAACAGCTCGGTGCTGTACGCCGGCATCGCGGCGGGCGGCATGCTGGGCGGCCTGACGCTCTACGCGCTGCCGGCCCATTACCTGCCGCTGTTTTCGCTGCCGCTCGGCGCCATCGCCCTGCTGCTGACGCTGCTGTTTTTCCGGGGAGAGACCAACAATGAATGAAGCCCTCCCAGTGCTTTATGAGCGCCATGGCGAGCAGGTTGCGGTCATCACCCTCAATCGGCCGGAAAAAAAGAACGCCATCAACCTGCAGATGGCCGAGCTGATCCGCACCTACCTGCGGCAGGCAGATAACGATGACTCGGTGCACGCAATCGTCCTGGCCGGTCAACCGGCGGTATTTTCCGCCGGCATGGATATCAACGCCTTTCATCAGGGTGAACTGCCCATCGTCACGCCGGAGGGGTTTGGCGGGCTGATCCATGCGCAGATCGCCAAGGTGATCATCGCCGCCGTTGATGGCATCGCTTACGGAGGTGGCTTTGAGCTCGCTCTGGCCTGCGATCTGATCGTCGCCGGCCAGGGCGCACGCTTCAGCTTCCCCGAAACCGGGCTCGGATTGGTCGCCGCACAAGGCGGGTGCGCGCGCTTGCCGGCGCGAGTTTCTCCCTATGTCGCGATCGACTGGCTGCTGACCGGCAGAATCGTCGATGCGCAGGAGGCGTTATCACACGGCGCCATTTCCCGTATCAGCGAGGGGACGGCCCGGGAAGAAGCACTGCGCATCGCCGAACAGATCGCCGGAAAAGATCTTGCCGCCAGCCAAACGGTTAAGGCCATCGTGCGCCAGGGGCTGGCACGGCAGGAAGCCCCCTCATTCGCTTTTCAACAAGGCCCGGTCGAGCGCCTGCGTCAGGCTGCCGCCCGCCGATAATACCCCTGCCGGTTCGCCTGAACCGGCATTTCCGCTTTTCCGCCACAGCTCATTTTACGCAGCCCGCCTCTCGGCGCTGGGCTACACTGCCGGTAGCCCTAATGCGCTGATAAGGAAAAACAATGCGCCCTTTGCCTCTGCTGACCCCCAGGCTGATCCTGCGCCCGTTCACGGCCGACGATCTGCCCCACTTTACCGCCTACCGCAGCCACCCCGACGTGGCGCGCTATCAAAGCTGGAGCGACTACGGCGCCGCCGATGCGCAGGCCTTTTTCGAACGGCAGCGGCGGCTCGAGTTCAACCGTGAAGACAGCTGGTTTCAACTGGCGGTCGAGCGCCGCGAAGACGGCGCGTTGCTCGGCGATGTCGCGGTGCATTTTTTCGATGCGGGGCGCCAGGCTGAACTGGGCGTGACCTGCGCACCCAGCCATCAGCGGCAAGGGATGGCGCACGAGGCGCTGAACGCCGTCATCGCCCTGCTGTTCGGGCCGCTGGCGAAGCACCGCATTACCGCGGTGGTGGACGCCCGTAATCTTGGCGCCGCCGCGCTGTTCGGCAAGCTGGGTTTTCGGCGCGAGGCCCATTGGCGGCAAAACGTGTTTTTTAAAGGCGCGTGGGGCGACGAATTCGGTTTCGCTCTGCTGCAAAGCGAATGGCGGGAGAATGCAAAGCATGGCGCTGCTGAATAAATACCTTGGGCAATACCAGTTCTCGGAGCGGCATGCCATCACCATCGCCGCACCGCCGGCCCGGATACTGGCGGCCGTGGCCGCTTACGATCCCAAGCACGATCGCTTTTTCCGCAGCATGATAGCGCTGCGCGAATTGCCCGCACGGCTGATACCGCGCGATAAACCCAACCCACCGCCGTTTGGCCTGCATAACTTTTGCCTGCTTGAGCGGGATGAAACGGCGCTGGTCTATGGCCTGATCGGCCGCTTTTGGCAGGCCGAATACGGTCTGGAGGACGTCGCCGACGGGCCGGGGTTTCTGGCCTTCGCTCAGCCCGGCGTAGCCAAACTGGCGTTGGGTTACGTCGTGACCCCTTTGCCGAGCGGCCACTGCCGCCTGGTAACGGAAACGCGCATCTTCTGCCCCGACGACGCCAGCCGACGGCGGTTCACCCCCTACTGGTATACTATTCGCCTGGTCAGCGGGCTGATACGCCGCCGTATGTTGCGCGACATCAGGACCGCCAGCGAGGCCACTGCGCATAATCATTCATAGTATGAATGCATTTAGGAGCATTCTCAGGGTATGCCTCAAGCAATAAGGTTATTTATTAACCATTAAAAGATGCATTGAGAAGCCATTAGCCCCGCCCCCCATGCGGGGCTTTTTTCATCCAGTCACCGTTCAAACCGGGAAATACCTGCATAAACAGGAAGGTGCAAGGCTTGCGCTGATGCTGATTGATCTGTGGCACCAGCCGGGTGAAATGCTCGGTCTGACAATGCACATCCAGGGCGGCACGATCCGGCCAGCTTTCGATAAAAATAAAATGCCCGGGGTCCTGCTGGTCGATGCACAGTTCATAACTGATGCACAGCGGTTCTTGACGGGTTTTCTCCACCAGCTCGCGATACCATGGCATAACGGTTTCAATATGTTCCGGGTGGATAAAGTCTTCAGCGATGACCTTCAGCATGTTGCGCTCCTGCATTCTGTTTTGCCGTGCCTCACCTTAGCGTCCTCACTCCCGAGATGAAAGCACCCTGCTCCAGGCCTATCGCCGGGTTGCCAATTCGGTGATAGCGCACACAGATCTCGATCAAAGCGCTTGAACCTACACTGACCCTGCGTGAACTTCCGGTTAACAAAAAAGTAACACACCATTTACCATGGTGATGTCTGCACCAACCTGCCGACCCGATACGCGGCGTTTTTTTTGCCCTCAAAGGCCTGACCATTAGTCCTTTAGACCTTTAAGGATCGCGAAGAGAAACCGTGGTTACCGTCGTGTTGAGGGCAACGGCATCAGGACGGTCCTGTGACCGACGCTTGTCATTCTCAGAAGAGAGGTTAACGCCAGTGAATCACACCACCTATGCCGCTCCTGCGCTCAACGTCGCCATTGGCAAAACCTGGCGCAGGCTGGTGCCATTGATGTTCGCCATGTACTTTGTCGCCTTTATCGACAGGGTTAACGTCGGCTTTGCCAAGGACGCGATGGCTATCGATATCGCGCTGTCCCAATCCGCCTTTGCGCTCGGCGCGGGGATATTTTTTGCCGCCTATGCGCTGTTCGGCATCCCGGCCAACCTGCTGATGAACCGCTGGGGCGCCAAACGCTGGCTCAGCGCCACCACTGCGCTGTGGGGGGCGCTGTCGGCCTGCACCGGGCTGGTGACCAACGAACAACTGTTTATCGTCCTGCGGTTTCTGCTGGGGATCGCCGAGGCCGGGTTTTACCCTGGCATCCTGCTGCTCGCGTCGATCTATTTTCCCAATAAGGTGCGCGCCTCGGTCATTGGCATTTTCGTGCTCGGCGTGCCGGCGGCCCTGACGCTCGGCTCCCCGCTGTCGGGGGCATTGCTGGAGATGCACGGCGTGCTGGGTAAGCCCGGCTGGTTCTGGATGTTCGTGCTGGAAGGGTTGCCGGCCGTCGCCCTCGGCGTCTTCGCCTTTTTCTATCTCGACGATAGCCCGCAGCAGGCCCGCTTTCTGACTGAGGAAGAACGCACGGCGCTGGTCGCACAGTTGGCCGCCGAACAGCAGCAGACCGAAACCAGCAGCGTCAAAGCAGCGTTGAGAAACGGCAAAGTTTGGCATCTGGCGTTGATCTACGGCACCCTGCAGATCGGCGTGTACGGCCTGATGTTTTTCCTGCCTTCACAGGTCGCCTCGCTGATGGGCACCCATCTCGGCTTCAAGGCCTCGCTGGTGGCCGCCATTCCCTGGGCGTTCTCTGCGCTGGGCGTCTATTTCCTGCCGCGCTTTGCCGACAGAAACACCGCCAGAAGACTACCGATCGCCGTCGCCTGCATGGTCGCGGCGGCGCTGGGGCTGGTGGTTTCTTCCTATGCCGGTCCTTTGCTCGCTATCGCCGCACTGAGCTGTTGTGCAGTCAGTTTCCTGGCGGTACAGCCGATTTTCTGGACGTTTCCCGCTCAGGTGCTCACCGGCCCGGCACTGGCGGCCGGCATCGGCTTTTGCACCACGCTCGGCGCGGCGTTCAGCTTTTTAGCCCCGCTTATCCGCACCGAGGCGGAACAGCGTTTTCACAGCCCGCACGCCGGGCCGCTGGTGCTGGCCGCCTTTGCACTGCTGTGCGCCGCGCTGTTGTGGGCGCTCAAAAACCGGCGCACCGACGTGAGCAAGCAAGATGCAAAGATTGCCGGATAGCGGCGCGTTATTTAGCCATTATTGAACCTGCGGATGGGACACTGGCATTCAGCCCCCTCGCCCACAGGTGTTAAATGGATGAATTGACGCATATTATCGCCAAATACACCCCGGAGCCGGAGATGTTGCTGCTGCTGATTTTCCTGTTTGCGCTGGGTAAATCCGTGATCTTCGTTTCCTCCGTCCTGCCGCCCGCCTCGGTCACGCTGCTGATGGGCATCGTTGCGGGCAAGCACGCGCTGCCTGTCAGCGCCGTTTGGGCGGCCATCACCCTCGGGGCCGTGCTGGGATCGATCTTGTCGTTCCACTGCGGCGCACTGCTATGCCGCCGCGATCTTGGCAGCCGGCTACCGGCGCGTTTTCATGCGCCGCTGCACAAAGCCCAGCGCGCCCTGCAAAAGCGCGGGTTGCCATTGCTGTTCGCCTCGCGTTTTCTGGCGGTAATGCGCTATACCGTACCGCTGGTGGCCGGCATGCTGAAGCTGCCGCTGGGGCGCGTCTATGCCACCGCCGCACTCTCGGCCGCCGCCTGGGCGCTGATCTTGATGTCGGCTGCGCATTTATTCCCCGCATCTTGACCTGAAAGATTCTTGGGCAAATGATCGGCTCATGCGCCGACGTTGCGCCAGCGCACAGCCTCTCTTGCCGTATAAACTGCCGTGCAACACCGCAGTTTGCGCCAGATCACCTTTCTGAACATCAGTCGAAAAATGCGAATTTTTTTGCAAAAAGCGCGCTTAAAACGGCGCAATGAGGAAACAAGCAGAGAAAAACCTCGGCGTAACACGCTGATTTGGTTGGTGGGTCGTACAGGGTTCGAACCTGTGACCCATTGATTAAGCGTCAACGGCTCTGCCGACTGAGCTAACGACCCAACGAGATAAACTGTCCTCCTCGTCAGTGCCGCCGTCAAACGCTTCCACTCATTACTTTTTCTCATGCGAGCTTTGCAACCCTTTGTTTAATCAACGAGATAAGCCGCATAAGGTCTGTTAATCCCACCTTTTGAAGAGTAATCTTCCGCTCCCTGAACGTCCGATTTGCCTCCTCCGTGTAAAGATTGATCGACTTTTATCCCGCGTATAAATGTTGTAAACATGTTGCACAAAGGTGGCGTTATTGCACTACCTTACTAAAGCCGGGCCAACCGGATAAATGTATAAAAAAGAGCCACTTCAGAGCTCGCGACTTCACTAATGACAGGTAAAACAGGACATCATCAGATGGTAGATCACTCTAAAATAGCGACTGACGCGACGCCCGCTTCAGAAGATCATCTACGGCGAAACCTCACTAACCGACATATTCAACTGATCGCCATCGGCGGCGCCATCGGCACCGGTCTGTTTATGGGCTCCGGGAAAACCATCAGCCTGGCCGGCCCGTCGATCATTTTCGTGTACATGATCATCGGCTTTATGCTGTTCTTCGTGATGCGCGCCATGGGCGAGCTGCTGCTGTCCAATCTGGAATACAAATCGTTCAGCGATTTCGCTGCGGACCTGCTCGGCCCGTGGGCCGGGTTCTTCACCGGCTGGACCTATTGGTTCTGCTGGGTGGTCACCGGCATCGCCGACGTCGTGGCGATCACCACCTACGCCCAGTTCTGGTTCCCCGAGCTGTCGCAATGGATCGCTTCGCTGCTGTGCGTACTGTTGCTGCTCGGCCTTAACCTGGCGACGGTGAAGATGTTCGGCGAAATGGAGTTCTGGTTTGCGATGATCAAAATCATCGCCATCGTCGGGCTGATCGTCGCCGGGCTGGTGATGATCGCCATGCAGTTCCAATCGCCGACCGGCACCGTGGCCTCATTCACCCATCTGTGGAATGACGGCGGCATGTTCCCGAAAGGCATCAGCGGCTTCTTCGCCGGCTTCCAGATTGCGGTATTCGCCTTCGTCGGCATTGAGCTGGTGGGCGCCACCGCCGCAGAAACCAAGGATCCGGAGAAATCGCTGCCGCGCGCCATCAACTCGATTCCGATCCGCATCATCATGTTCTACGTGTTCTCCCTGATCGTCATCATGTCGGTGACGCCGTGGAACTCCGTGGTGCCGGACAAGAGCCCGTTCGTTGAACTGTTCGTGCTGGTCGGCCTGCCGGCCGCGGCCAGCGTGATCAACTTCGTGGTGCTGACCTCCGCCGCCTCTTCCGCCAACAGCGGCGTGTTTTCCACCAGCCGCATGCTGTTCGGGCTGGCGCAGGAAGGCGACGCGCCAAAATCGTTCGCCAACCTGTCCAAACGCGCGGTGCCGGCCAACGGCCTCACCTTCTCCTGCATCTGCCTGCTGGGCGGCGTGGTGCTGATTTACCTGATCCCGAACGTGATGACGGTCTTCACCCTGGTGACCACCGTATCGGCGATTCTGTTCATGTTCGTCTGGACCATCATCCTGTGCTCGTATCTGGTCTACCGTAAACAGCGCCCGGCGCTGCACCAGAAATCGATCTACAAGATGCCGGCCGGCAAGCTGATGTGCTGGGTATGCATGGCGTTCTTCATGTTCGTGCTGGTGCTGCTGTCGCTGCGCGAAGACACCCGCCAGGCGCTGATCGTCACCCCGCTGTGGTTCATCGTGCTCGGCCTGTCTTACGTGTTCCTGCGCAAGAAGAAAACCGCGTGATGCAAAAAGGGGCGGATATCTCCGCCCCTTTCTTCTTTCTAAGCCCCTGCGCTAATCCGCTTCCGTCGCCACCGCCGCTTTATCCTTGCGCCGCACGCGCAGCTCGCTGACCACCACGCCAATCACAATCAACGCGCCCCCCAATAACGCCACGCCCGGCAAACGCTCGCCGGCCAACCGCCCGACGATGCCCGCCCAGACCGGTTCGCCGGCGTAAATCACCGTGGCCCGCGTCGGCGAAACGCTGCGCTGCGCCCAGTTCATGGTCAGCTGAATCAAGGCGCTGGCCAGCCCTAGCCCAATGGCGCTGTACAGCAGGTAATCCGAATACGGCGGCGGCGACTCGCCGGTCGGCGCCATCATCAAAAATGAGGTCAGCGAGGCGGTCGCCAGCTGCACGATGGTCACCCGGCGGATATTCACCTTGCCGGCGAAAGCGCCGATCAGAATGATCTCTGCCGCCATCCCCAGGGTGCCGGCCAGCGTCAGAATTTCGCCGAGGCTCAGCGTCATGTCGGTGCTGCTCGGCGCCGCCAGCAGCATCAGGCCGGTAAAGGCCAACAGAATGCCGATCCACGACATGATGCCGGGGAACCGCCCCAGCACCAGCCATTGCAACAGTGGCACGATCGGCACGTACATGGCGGTGATAAACGCCGATTGGCTGCTGGTGATGGTCTGCAGGCCGACGGTTTGCATGCTGTAACCAAACATAATCGCCAGCCCAATCAGCACGCCCGCCTTCAGTTCATACAGGGTCAGGCCGCGCAGCACGCGCAGCGAAAACAGGGTCAGCGCCAGCGTGGCGGTGGCGAAACGCAGGCCGACGAAAAAGAACGGCCCGCTGACCTGCATTGCGTGGTGCACCGCCAAAAAGGTGCCGCCCCAGATCATGGTGATGAAAATCAACACCGCTTCCGGCAGCCTGATTTGCGGAACCACCGCGGAAATAAAGGATTTTTTTGCTGCTGACACCGGCTTGCCCTTCCTGCTGAGTGCAATATAATGCACAGATCCTGCCAGTATGAGATAAAGTCCGGCGATGAGCAATACGGCGCATAACGCAAAAACCGATCCCCCCAAGGTGCTGCAGTACCTGAGCAGCAATCTGCGCGGCTACCGCCAACAGGCGGGCCTGAGCCAAATGGCGCTGGCCGAGCTTTCCGGCGTCAGCCGCCGCATGCTGGCGGGCATCGAGGCCGGCGATCGCAACGTCAGCCTGGCAGTGCTCGACAAGATCGCCGCCGCCCTGGCGATTTCCTTTACCGATCTGATCCAGGCGCCGGAGGCGCGCGGCAGCCATATGGTCGGGGAATTGGCCTGGCAAGGCGCGCAGCCGGGCAGCCAGGCGCTGTTCGCCGCCAGCGTACCGGCGCGGCAGCGGGCTGAGCTGTGGGAATGGACGCTGATGCCGGGCGAGCGCTATGACTCTGCGCCGGACGCCGAAGGCTGGAGCGAAATGATCTACGTGATTGCCGGTACCCTGACGCTGGAGCTGGAACAAGATACGCTGACGCTCACCGCCGGCACCGCGCAAACCTTCAACAGCGATCAGCGCTACGCTTACGCCAACCACGGCGACCTACCCCTGCGCTTTATCCGCAACGTCGCCTTCTGACCGCCCGCCGGCCCGCACCGGCAGCGGATGTCGTGTCGCTGTCGTGCCGCTGTCGTGGCGCCGCCACCCCGCTCGCCCTACACTGAATGACAGTGACAGCGAACTCAGGAGTGCACCATGCAAAAGTACCGCATCAGGCCATTACGTCTGGAAAAAGGCTGGTCGCAGGAGCAGCTGGCGACGATCGCCGGCCTCAGCACCCGCACCGTCCAGCGGATTGAAAACGGTGAACAGGCCAGCCTGGAAACCTTGAACGCGATCGCTGCCGCGCTGGGCGTGCAGGTCAGCGATCTCAATGCGCAGCCGCAACAGGCAATGGAGGAGGAGACGCCTGACGAACAGCGCATTCGTCGCCAGGTCGCGGCAGAAGGCAAACTGCTGAGCATGGCGGTGCGTTTCGCCGTGATTGGCGTGATGTTATTCGCCATCAACTGGTTTACCCACCCGCAATATCTCTGGTCGCTGTGGGCGATCGGCGGCATGAGCCTCGCGCTGGTCATGCGGGCGGTGCGTACCCTGCTGCTGCGCAATGTCTTCAGCCGCTGGCAGGAACAGCGGCTGGCGCACAAGCTGCGGCGCTTGCCCTGAATCCGCCATTCGACAAAACCAAATTCGTCATTCGCTTCTATGCTTATCAAGGGTTTTTGTTAATCATCTGAGCGGGAGTACGGAACATGACGAAAGTGTTGGTGCTTTATTACTCAATGTACGGCCATATCGAACACCTGGCGCAGGCGGTGGCCGAAGGCGCGAATCGGGTTAACGGCGTGGACGTGACGATTAAACGCGTGCCGGAAACCATGACGCCGGAGGCCTTTGCCAAAGCCGGGGGCAAACAACATCAGCAGGCGCAGGTCGCCAGCCCGCAGGAGCTGGCGGATTATGACGGCATTATCTTCGGCACGCCGACCCGCTTCGGCAATATGGCCGGGCAGATGCGCACCTTCCTCGATCAGACCGGCGGCCTGTGGGCCTCTGGCGCGTTGTACGGCAAGGTAGGCAGCGTTTTCTCTTCCACCGGCACCGGCGGTGGCCAGGAACACACCATCAGTTCCACCTGGACCACGCTGGCGCACCACGGTTTCATCATCGTGCCGATCGGCTATGCCACGCCAGAGCTGTTTGACGTTTCGCAGGTACGCGGCGGCACCCCGTATGGCGCCACCACCATCGCCGGCGCCGACGGTTCGCGGCAACCGAGCAACGAAGAGTTGACCATTGCCCGCTATCAGGGCGAGCACGTGGCAAAAATCACCGCCAAGCTGAAAAGTTAAGCACCCTCCTGCGCCTGTGATTCAAAGGGTCGCGCATTCGCACGGCCCCATCTTGTTGCCGACCCGCCGCAAGGTTAGAATGCCCCTCCCCCGGCCATTCAGCGTCTGAAGGCCAGGCCCGAATTCGTTCTGCCCGTCGCTCGTCAGCCTTAGGCGCGAGGACGGGCGTTCTGTTTTTTGCGCACAGCGAAGGGAATAAGTCAGTGTCTAAAGATTTTGATGAACTAATAAGAGACATGGATCTTATTATTGAAAATGTAGACAGCTTCAAGGCTCTGGCTCCGCGCGCGCCCGAGCCGGCTCCGGCCCCGCCGCCGCCGGTTCATCACTACGACTCGTTCTGCGAGAACATCGCGCTGAAAGTGGTCTTGAAGGTGCTGCTGTCTTCGGTGGACAAGATAGTCAAAGTGCAAATCGCCAACAAGGTCGAGCAAGAGATCGCCCAGATTGAACAGCAGGTGGTGCGCGCCGGCGGCGGCCCGGTATCGCCGGACGATCTGGCGCAAATGACGCACTATGTGCGCCGCACGGTCAACGACCTGCTGGAATAACGTCTCCCCGGCAGGCTCACCGGCCATACTTATTCGGCGATATGAATTTTTACGCTATTTTTATATCGCCTGCTTTATGCTTGATACACTTCAATAAATTGACACATTGTCGGCAGGCATTCCGAGCAACAGCATGGTCAAAACCAAACAAATCCTGGTCGTCATTCATCTTTGCAGCTTTTTGGTCCTTCTTTACAGCCTTTCGATGATCCCGCCCCTGCTGATGGGCCTGTTGTATAAAGAAAAAAGCGCCTTCTCATTCTTCTATACCCTGGTGGTGGCCGCCACGCTCGGCGGATTGGGCTGGTTCAGCACCCGCCAGTCGAAAGTGCAGTTGCGCACTCAGGACGGCTTTCTGATCATCGTGATGTTTTGGCTGCTGTTTTCCGCGATCAGCGCCCTGCCGCTGTGGCTGGATGATACGCTGAACGTCCGGCTGGTCGACGCGATGTTTGAGGGGGTCTCCGGCATCACCACCACCGGCGCCTCGGTGCTGAATGACGTCTCGAACGTGCCCAAATCATTCCTCTACTACCGTTCCCAGCTCAATTTTATCGGCGGCCTCGGGGTTATCGTGTTGGCGGTGGCCGTGCTGCCGCTGCTGGGCATCGGCGGCGCCAAACTTTACCAGTCGGAAATGCCCGGCCCGTTCAAGGAGGAACGCCTGACGCCACGCCTGGCCGATACCTCGAAAAACCTGTGGTTGATCTACCTTGGGCTGGGATTAGCCTGCACCGTCGCCTTTCGTCTGGCGGGCATGCCGTGGTTCGATGCGTTATGCCACGGCATTTCCACCGTTTCGCTCGGCGGATTTTCCACCCGCAACGAAAGCCTGGGGTACTACGACAGTTCGGCGGTGGAAATGGTCGGCGGCATTTTTTCTATTCTGGCGGCGGTGAACTTCACGCTCTATTTCGTGGCCGTCGGCCGCCGCAGCCTGAAACCGCTGTACCGCAGCCCCGAGCTGCGCTTTTTCCTGTTGATACTGGCCATCGTCGTGGCGATCGTGTGTATCGAGCTGTACCGTTCAGGCATGTACGGCGTCAAAGACGCCTTCGTGCACGGCTTTTTCCTCACCAGCTCGATGATGACCGACAACGGCCTGGCGATTGCCGATTACACCCGGATCCCGTCCCATACCATCATGCTGCTGCTGGCGGCGAGTTTCTTCGGCGGCTGCGTCGGCTCCACCTGCGGCGGCATTAAAGCACTGCGTTTTCTGATCATGTACAAGCAAAGTCGGCTCGAGATCAACCAACTGGTGCATCCCAACGCCATGTATACCATCAAGGTCGGCAATGCACCGATCCAGGATCGAACGCTGCGCTCCGTCTGGAGTTTCTTCTTCCTCTACGTACTGTTCACCTGCCTGTTTATCTGGCTGCTGAATCTGATGGGCTATGATCTGGTCACCGCCTTCGCCACCGTCGCCGCCTGCATCAACAATATGGGGCTGGGGTACGGAGAAACCGCCGCCGGTTTCGGCACGCTGAACGATGCGGCGAAATGGCTGATGTGCGCCGCCATGCTGCTCGGCCGCCTCGAGATCTATCCGATGCTGATCCTTTGTTCACGCGCATTTTGGCGTTTTTGATCGGCCAAGCGGCGTGTAGGGCGCCGTTCCGCTCTGCCAACGCCGACACATTCACAACATGAATATGTTGCATTGTTGTATTCGTTTCACTGCGATAAGTTTAATTCACTGTGGATATATACAGTATTTTTTAACTTATTGAGGATATGAATATGCGCTTTAACAACAAGATGTTGGCCCTGGCCGCCCTGCTGTTCGCCGTACAGGCGTCGGCCGACACGCTCGAATCCATCGACAACTGCGCGGTCGGCTGCCCGACCGGCGGCAGCAGCAACGTGTCGATCGTGCGTCATGCTTATACGTTGAACAACAACAGCACCACCAAATTCGCCAACTGGGTAGCCTATCACATCACCAAAGACACGCCGGCCAGTGGCAAGACGCGCAACTGGAAAACCGACCCGGCGCTCAATCCGGCGGATACCCTGGCGCCCGCCGATTACACCGGCGCCAATGCGGCGTTGAAGGTCGATCGCGGCCATCAGGCGCCGCTGGCCTCGCTGGCGGGCGTTTCCGACTGGGAATCGCTGAACTACCTGTCCAATATCACGCCGCAAAAGTCCGATCTTAACCAGGGCGCCTGGGCACGGCTGGAAGATCAGGAGCGCAAGCTTATCGATCGCGCCGATATCTCCTCGGTCTATACCGTGACCGGGCCACTGTATGAGCGCGATATGGGCAAACTGCCGGGCACCCAGAAAGCGCACACCATCCCCAGCGCCTACTGGAAGGTGATTTTCATCAACAACAGCCCGGCGGTGAACCACTATGCCGCCTTCCTGTTCGATCAGAACACGCCGAAGGGCGCCGACTTCTGCCAATTCCGCGTGACGGTGGACGAGATCGAGAAGCGTACCGGCCTGATCATCTGGGCCGGTCTGCCGGACGACGTACAGGCCTCGCTGAAGAGCAAACCCGGCGTCCTGCCGGAGTTGATGGGCTGCAAAAACTGACGAAAAAACCCGCCTCGGCGGGTTTATTTTTCATCCGGGCGCCGGCGGTTTATTCCGTCAGCGCCTTTTGCGCGGCGGCCAACTCACGTTGCCGGGGCGACGCCACCGCGTGATCGCGCGCCAGCAGCGTATACACCGTCGGCAGCACAAACAGGGTGAACAACGTGCCCACCAGCATGCCGGACACGATCACCAATCCCAGACCGAAGCGGCTGGCAGCCCCTGCGCCGCTGGCGAACAGCAGCGGGATCAAGCCGAACACCATCGCCCCGGTGGTCATCAGCACCGGCCGCAGGCGAATTTGCGCCGCCTGCAAAATCGCGGCACGCCGCGTCAACCCCTGATGCATCTGCAGTTCGTTGGCAAACTCCACCATCAGAATACCGTGCTTGCTAATCAGCCCGATCAGGGTCACCAGCCCGACCTGGGTATAAATATTCATCGTGGCGTAACCCAGCGCCAGCGGCAATAAGGCGCCGCAGATCGACAGCGGCACGGTGATGAGGATGATCAGCGGATCCTTCAGGCTCTCATACTGCGCCGCCAGCACCAGGTAGATGATCACCAACGCCGCCAGGAACGCGAATGCCAGCGCGCTACCTTCCTGGGTATATTGGCGCGAATCCCCCTGCCAGTCGTGGCTAAATTCGGCCGGCAGCGCATTGGCCTGCCGTTCGAGGAAGGCCACCGCTTCGCCCATCGAAACGCCAGGCGCGGGGATGGCCTGCAGGGTGGCGGCGTTCTGTTGGTTAAACTGGGTCAGCTTGTTCGGCTCGACCTTAACGGCCACCGACACCACGGTGGAGAGCGGCACCAGCGTATTGTCCTGCGTGCGAACGTACTGCCGCGCCAGCGCCTGCGGCGTCAGCCGCTGTTCACGCAGGCTCTGCGGGATCACGTCATAGGCGCGCCCGTCCATGCCGAAGCGGTTGAGGTAGTTTTCTCCCACCAGCACCGCCAGCGATTCGCCGATATCGCTCATGCGTATCCCGAGGCTGTTGGCCTTGGCGCGGTCGATATGCACCTCCGCCAGCGGGTTGTTGTAGTCCAGATCGCTGTCCACTACCATAAACAGGCCGCTGTTTCTGGCGTTTTGCTTCACCTCTTCCAGGGTGCGATACAGCTGCGGGTAGTCCTGCGGCGTGCGCAGCACCATCTGCACCGGCAGCCCGCCGGTGGAGCCCGGCAGCGCGGGCAGTTGGAAGGCGAAAATGCTGGTGCCTTCGACGTCGTTCACCGCCCGCTGCAGATCGGCCCGCACCGCTGACGCCGAGCGCTGGCGCGCCTGCCACAGCGTCAGGTTGATGCCGCCGATGCCGGACGCGGTGCCGTCGCTGCCGTTGATGATCCAGCGGCTTTCGGTTTCCGGCATGCGGTTGTAAACCTCGTCCAGCTTGTACGCAAAACGCTCGACATAGTTCAGGTTGGCGTGCTGTGGCGCCTTGATGGCGGTCAGTACGATGGCCTGATCCTCGGTCGGCGCCAGCTCGCGCTGCGGCATCAGGTACAGCAGCGGCAGACTGATCATCACCAGCAGCGCCAGCGCGCCGGTCACCCAACGGTGGTGCAGCGAGAAATCCAGCGCGCGCGCATAGCGCCGCGTCAGGCCGCCGAAGAACCACTCGGCGGCGCGCGCCACGCGCCCTTCGCTCTGTTTGGCAGGCAGTAGAAGAGAACTCATTACCGGCGACAGCGTCAGCGCCACCACGCCGGACACCACCACCGCGCCGGCCAGCGTCAGCGCGAACTCGCGAAACAGCGCGCCGGTCAGCCCGCCCATCAGGCCGATCGGCGCGTAGACCGCCGCCAGCGTCAGGGTCATGGCGATCACTGGCCCCGCCACTTCGCGCGCGCCGATCATCGCCGCCGCCAGCGGCGTTTTCCCCTCTTCGATATGGCGATGCACGTTCTCCACCACCACGATGGCGTCGTCCACCACCAGACCGATCGCCAAAACCATCGCCAGCAGCGTCAGCAAATTGACGCTGAAGCCGAAGGCCAGCATCAGCCCGGCGGCGCCAAGGATCGACAGCGGAATGGTCACCACCGGGATCAGCACGGTGCGCAGCGATCCCAAACACAGGTAGATCACCGCTACCACGATCGCCAGCGCTTCGAGCAGGGTATGCACCACTTCATCGATCGAGGCCTGGATAAAGCGTGCGGTTTCGAACGCCAGCGCCATCTTCACGCCCGGCGGCTGCATCTTGTCAATTGCCGGCATCAGGTGACGAATGCCGTCGACGATCACCAGCGGGTTGCCGGTCGGCGTGGGGAAGACGCCGAGAAACACCGCCGGTTCGCCATCCATCAGCGCGCTGGTTTCCGTGGCTGCGGCGCCCAGCTCCACGGTGCCGACGTCTTTCAGGCGCACCAGGCCGTTGCCGTCGTTGCGCACCACCAGATTGCGGAACTCCTCCACGCTGGTGAGATCGGTATTCACCCGCACGTTGGCAACCACATACTGCCCTTTCACCTTGCCCGGCGCCGCCTGGTAGTTGTTGCGCCGCACCGCGTCGGCCACGTCGGCGGCGGTCAGGCCGCGGCCGGCCAGCCGATCGCTATCCAGCCACAGGCGCATCGCCATTTTTTGCCCGCCGAACACTTCCACCTTGGCGACGCCGTCGATAGTGGTGAACATCGGCTCCACCACCCGCGTCAGGTATTCGCTCAGCGCCGGCGTGGACAGCGTTTTACTGGAAAAGCCGACATAGGCGACGGCGGTAGCTTCACCGGCGGAGCGCTCAATCACCGGATCGTAAGCCTGCTCTGGCAGCTTGTAGCGCACCTGGTTGACCTTGGCCATCACTTCGGTCAACGCCTGGGTCGAGTCGCGGTTCAGCGCCATGCGCACCGTCACCACGCTGCGCCCCTGCACCGACGAGGATGAAAGGTAGTCAACGCCCTCGACGGACGACACCGCCTGGGCGATCGGCTGCGTGACAAAGCCCTGCATCAGCTCGGACGACGCACCGGGATAGTCGGTGCTGATGGTGATGGTGGAGTTTTCCAACAGCGGGTATTGGCGGATCGGCAGTTGGCTGAGCGCCAGCGCGCCGAACAGCAGGATCAGGGTGCTGACCACCAGCGCCAGCACCGGCCGGCGCACGAACAGATCGGTAAATGTCATCGGTCTCTCCTCAAGAACCGGCCTGGGCGGCGTTCAACGTATCCTGCGCCACCGGCTCGGCCGCCATGCCGTCGCTCAGCTTGAGCTGGCCCGAGGTCACCACCCGATCGCCTTCCTGCAGGCCGCTGACGATCTCGACGCGCCCGTCGTTGCGCTCACCCACGGCGACCGAAACGCGTTTGACCGTCATGCCCTTTTCACCCTGCTGCGCCAGGAACACGGTATCGCCGTAGGCCGTGTAGGTCAGCGCCGTTTCCGGCACCGTCAACACCGCCACGCGCTGCTGCTGCGTGACGCGAATGCCGGCGTACATTCCGGCCTTCAGCACCCCCTGGCGGTTGGTCAACGTCGCCTGCACCTGCACGGTGCGGGATTTGCCGATCATCGGGTCGATAGCGGTAATGGCGGCGGGGAAAGCGCGATCGGGATACGCCCCAACCTGCACCGACACCGCCTGCCCCAGCGCCAGCCCGGCGCCGCTTTGTTCGTCCAGCGAGAAATTGACGCGCAGCGTATCGGCGTCCACCAGGTTCGCCACCGCGTCGGCGGCGTTGAGGTATTGCCCTTCATGCACGCGGCGAATGCCGATGGTGCCGGCGAACGGCGCGCGGATCGCCTTTTGCGCGATTTTGGCCTGCGTTTCCTGCACCGCACCGAGCGCCATATCCCGTTCGGCCAGCGCATCGTCCAGCTGTTGCCGCGCGGTGGCGTTGAGGTTCATCAGCTTGCGCATGCGCGCCAACAGCAGATCGGCATTGCGCAATTGCGCCTGCAGGCGCACCAGCTCAGCCTGCTCGACCGCATCGTTGAGCTGCACCAGCAGCTGTCCCTGCCGCACCGTTTGGCCGGATTCGAACAGAATGCGCGTGATGCGGCCGCTGGTCTCCGCCGCCACTGCCACCTGGCTGGCCGCCTCCAGCTCGCCCACGCCGGCGTAACTGCGCGCCGCCTGTTCACGCAGGGCGGGCGCCAGCGCCACTTTCACCGGCGGATAGGCCGGCGCGCCTTCGTTTTGCCGCGCGGTGGATCGCATCGCAACGGCAGCGACGGCAAGCGCCGCCAGCAGCGCGGCAATAATGAGGTATCGTTTCATCATGTAACGGTTTCTTCCTGATTTTACAGCCAAAGCCATCCTTCCCGCGACGCAGCGCAGGCAGGTGACGAGAGATGCCGGTTGCCAAGCCCGGCTGGCTGCACTATAAAACCTCAGGTTAACTTGAGGTCAAGCTGAGGAACATGGAATGGCAAGAAATGAACCGATTGACACCTATCGGCTTTTGACCGTGGGGGAAGTGGCGAAGCGCAGCGGCGTGGCGGTATCCGCGCTGCACTTTTACGAAAGCAAGGGGCTGATTCAGGCAACGCGCAACGCCGGTAACCAGCGCCGCTACACGCCGGTGGTGTTGCGCTACATCGCGGTGATCAAGATCGCGCAAAGCGCGGGCATTCCGCTGGAGGAGATCCGCGCCACGCTGGGCCGCTTTCCCACCGGCAGCAAGCTGACCGCCGAACAATGGGGAATTTTGTCCTCCGCCTGGCGCAAAACCCTGGATGAGCGCATTCAGCGGCTGACGGTGCTGCGCGACTATCTCGACAGCTGCATCGGCTGCGGCTGCCTGTCGCTCACCGACTGCCCGCTGCGCAACCCAAACGATATTTGGGGCCAACAGGGTGCCGGCGCGCATATTTTCGAACGCCCGACGGAACACCGGTGAGCGAAGCAGGTTGCGCACCGGTTATTCCGAGCCCGAGCCTCTCAGGGATAGATGATGTTCAACGTGGCCGAGGTGTTGATTTCCCCCTGTGTGACGCCATCGCGCTGATAAGGGTAATAATAAGCCCCCATGCCGATGATGAAGTGACTGTTCAGGCTGCCGCCGGCGGCGACGTGAAACAGTGAGGTGGCGCTGCCGCGATCGACGTTGGAAGGCGACAGTACCACCGGTGAACTCGGCATGTCGCGCTTGACCAGGCGCAGCCCCACCCCTTGCGCCCCGCCCGCATTGGCATTGGTCAACACGCTGGCGTCGGAGGCCAGCAGATTATTGCTGGACAGGAACATCTCAACGGCGCGATCGGCGATGCCTTCCTGCTGCATGTTCTGGCAGCTGATGTTCAGCGAGAACGGCGTGTAGCCGGGTTGATTGTTACTCAGCACCTGCGCCACGCCCATTTTGGGCAATCTGACCGTCAGGCCGGCGTTGTCAAAACGGCAGGTGGTGGTTTTCGGCGCGTACTTGATGTTCATCGGCTGGCCATACATATCGCGATCTTCATAAGGCCAATTGCCGGTAAGCAACCAAGTGAGCAGTTTCCCCACCTGCTCCAGCAGCCAAAACGGTAACTCCAGTATGCCGATGCCGGTCACATCACTCACCATTAAAGCATCATCGAGCATCAGTGTATCGCCCGGTACCACCCGCCCATCCTTAGGCTTTTGCACCAGAGAATAACGAATGGTCATCGGGGAATTTAATTCTGAAGCAGAGTGTTCCCCTCGCCCCCTCAACGTTCTGTCACTTATCTTGTGGGTGATTTCTGCGCGGACCCACTGTTGGCCATCGTTAAAACCGAAAATAGCGGCCTGCGAGTCTTTCGTCGGAAGTTTGATGGTGTAGGAAAAGTTGCTTTTGGACTTGCTGCAGTTAAAGGTGCCGGTGTACTGGGTATTGTATTGCGCCTCCCATACCGGCGTATTGGCGCTCAGCTTATCGGAGAGATCGACGAAAATCGGCGACGCAAACTCCACCCCTTTGCCATAGCAGGAAGCATAGCTATAGCCGCTGAACAGCCCAGACAGCAGCAGCAAAAAAATCAGCCTGATCATAGGTTTGGTTATCCTGTATTAGCGGCAAACGCCGGGCGACGCGTCGAGCGCCAGAGTCGGTTTGGCGATGCGGCAACGGCCGTCGCGCAGTTGTACCGTTAACGCCGTCGGCGGCTGTTCGGCGCGCAGGTACAGCACGCTGGCCTGGCCGACAAAGCCTATCGATCGGCCGCTTTCATCCAGCACTTCGGCACCGAACGGCAACGGTGCGCCATCGGCGCGCTGCGCTCGCAGCTGGAATGGCCGACGTGGGTCAGTCTCGAATTTCAGGTAGCTGACCGCACCGTAGTACGGCACGTGGTTGGCAACGTTGCCGCTGATTTCCGCCCCGCTGCTGTGGCCGGTATCCGACAGCGTGATCGAATTTTGCCGGTACGGCGTAGCATAAGGCACCAGCGCCAGGCCCTGCGCGTTGGTCACAATGCTTTCGTCGCCGTTGACCATCAGCCCTTCGGCCTGCGGCGCTTCGACCACCGTCATGGTGTTGCCGATTTCGTTCGACGCCAGCACATGCCAGGGGATCGCCACCAGGCTGCCGCGCGCGCTGAGGCCGCTCTGGCGATAATCGTTGCCTTCGCTGTAGGAGACGCCGAGCGTCGAGAGGCGGGTGCGATAGGCCGCATTGAGGCCGGCCATGTTGTCTCCGCCGCTGCGATTGCTACCGCTCAGCGAGTAGCTCAGGCGGTTGGATTCCAACGCGTTGCCGCTCAGGCTGACCGTGCTTTGCTGATAGTGAGAGTCCGTCACCGACAGGCCGGTGCTGAGATAGGCGTTGTTGTCGAACACCGACAGCGGCAGGCTGAACGACAGGTAATAACGCGTTTCTTCCTCACGCTGGCTATTACGCACCCGACTGGCGGAAACGGAGTAGCTGACACGCCCCAGATTGTTGGAGTATCCCAGCTGGTATTCGCGGCTTTTCGCGTTGGCCGTCCAGTAATCGCGCTGGGAACCGGAGAAGAACAGCGTGCCCCACCCTTCGTTAAGACGCTGGTTCAGGTTAAGCGTAAAAGTATTTTTCGGCCGAGCGGAACGCAGCGCGTCCCAGGTGTTCATATCCAGTTCGGACACGCCCTCCTCGTCGCGCCAGCGGTCAAACTGCCGTTCCAGTTGGCGGTAGCCGTCATTGGAGTAAATGGCGTCGGTAAAGCTGTAGTAACCGCGGGTGGAGTAACGGTAGGCCGCCAGCGTGAAGTTGGTCGCGGTGACGTCGAGAAATTTACTGTAGGCAATACGGAAACTCTGCCCGCTTTCACGGCGGTTTTTCAGACGGGTATCGGCATGCGTCAGATCGATGGACACCGCCCCTATCGGCAGGTTCCAGCCACTGCCGAGCAGCCAGGCCTGATAGTCGTCGCTCAAAATGCTGCCGGCATAACCGGTCACCAGGTTGTTGAAACCGTACTGCAGGGTACCCTGCACAAAGCCGGGATCGTAATCGGTATTGCTTTCGTTCACCTTGCCGGCCAGCACGCTGTATTGGCTGACACCCTGTTTCAACATGTTGGGTACGGCGGAAAACGGCACGCTGAACGACTGTTCGCGCCCATCCGCCTCTTTGACCGTCACCCACAGATCGCCCGCCGAGCCGGTCGGCTGAATGCTGTCGAGGGTAAAGGCGCCCGGCGGCACGTTTTCCTGGTAGATCACGTTGCCGTTCTGCATCACTTTCACCAGGGCGTTGGTTTGCGCCACGCCCCGCACGACCGGTGAAAAGCCCTGCTGCGAGTTGGGACGCATGCTGATGTCCGACGCCAGCGCCACCCCGCGGATGCGTACCGAGTCGAACAGATCCCCCGGCGAATAAAAATCACCGGCGATCAGGTTGGATTTGATGTCGGCGAAGCCGCGCTGCAGGTAGCGCGTGTTGTTCTGCCAGTGGCTCCCTCGCCCACTGCCGTGGCGAAAGCTGCTGCTGTCGCGAAATTGCCAGCCGGCCAGATTGATCCCGGATTCCAACCCGGTATAAAAATCGTCATTATTTCTGTGATTGCCGTCGCCGCGCGCCTCGGCGTGGTAGTACGTCGCGTTGTAAGCCAGCGTCAATGCGGAGATGCCGCGATTCCAGAAGGCCGGATCCACGTATCCCGCCTCCGACCGGTTGACCCGCGCCTGCGGCACCGTCAGCCGCAGGCTCAGCGCACCGACGTCCATATCGAACCGCCCACCCTGTACCAGCGTGGCGATCGACAGCGTCGTCAACGGTGCCTGGGGCCTCGGCAACTGACTCAGATCGATGCCCAGCCGCTGCGCATCCTGGTAGTCGATTTGGATATCGTCGCGCTGCGTGCCAAACAGCAGCGCATAGCGCCCTTTCCAGTCATGGTTGACATACACATCAATCTCCTGCCGGCCGGCAGGCATGTCATTATTGAGGTAAAAACGCGAGAGATCGGAATCGCGTGATTCGCCGGCCAACAGCGAAGTATCGAACGTCACCGCCCAGGCCGTATCCGGCAACAAGAATGAAGAGGCGGTCAGCAGCGAGAGGACTTTTTTATTCAGCTTCATTGTTGTTCTTTCAGGTTAGTGTGCGGTGATGGCTTTAGACTTGTAAGCCCCCAGATCGTCGATATACATCAGGTCATAACGGACGTTTTTACTGACCGATCGTTTACTGGCAGCAAACTGGGTGGAAAACGGCGCGACCATCAGCGAATCAACCAGCAGATGCTTGTCCGTACCCTGGCCGATATTCGCTACCGTGATGAAATACGGGCTGTTGTTGATGACGTTGAACCCTTTACCATTGGCTTGCAGCGTCAGTTTTTCCATCGCGTTTTCTACGCCGCGGGTTAGCGTCTGCGGGCGGTAGAACAGCTTGATGCGTGACTTGATCGCCAACTGCAGGGTATTGGTGCCCTGGAGGTTTTCCGGCGTCGGCGGGATATCCAGCACGTTGAGATAGAACACCGATTCGCGATCCGCCGCCAATGCGGCGCCGACTTTCTGAATGCGCAGCTGCTGCCCGCTGTTGCCGTTCACTTTCACCACCGGCGGCGACAGCAAAAACGGCACGTTAGCGGTTTCCGGGGTGGAATTGATATCGCCGTCGTCGATCCAGGCCTGAACCAGTGAGGGATCGGCGCCGTTATTCAGCAGTTGGACAATCACATCCTTGTTGTTTGCCGGGTAGATCACCCGCGTCCCGTTAACCACCACATTGGCCTGGGCACCAACGGAACCGAGCAACAACGCCGCTATCATCATGTATTTTTTCATCGTTCCCCCGGGTGGCCAGGCCCATCAAGGGCCTGGCTGTCAGCGCGATTACAGGTAAGAAATGGTGTAAGTCACGTTGGAGCTCAGAGCGCCCACTTTTGCCGCTTCGGCGTTAGTTTTGTAGTAGTACGCGTCCAACGTCAGGGTTTCTGAATCCGGTGCCGCTTTGTCGCCCATGATGTCGGTGACATAAGGCACGTTCAGCTGGATGGGGGTGGAAGAACCGGTTTCCGCCAGAGAGAAGCCCACGTTCTTCGCGACGGAAGCGTCGTTCTCGTTGACCGAGTTGTTCAGCAAATATTTGCCGTCGGTCGAGATGTTATCCGCCGAGGAGAAGTAGATTTTCAGCGGGGTGCCTGCGGTACCGGCCGCCGGCGAACAGCCGGAGAAGGTCAGCGAGAAGGACTTCTTGTTTTTGGTGATTGGCCCAACGGTGTTACCCGCGTCAGTCACCGAGATCGGGCTCAGCGCTACGGTGAAATCCGCGCTCTTGCCGCCGTTAATCGTACAGGTGGTGTCGGTAATGGCGCCGGTAAAGTTAATGACGCCACCGGCGGAATTGTCTTCAGCAAAAGCCACTGGCGCAGCGACCGCAGCCGCCATGATTGCAACAGAAAGCATCTTCTTCATCATGAGATAAAACTCCATAACAGTTTGGTTTGAGGGAATAAATAAAAAACGGCCGCTGCCGGCGGGATGAAATAATCCCTCCCCGTAATACAGAGGCAAAAGGGCGAACACATTCCTGTTTTTATAAAATCAAGCCATAGCGTTATTCATCAGCCGGTAATGAAAGCGGTGAACATAACGACTTCTAGATAACCTCCGAGAAACCGGATGAAATCTCCAATAAGTTGTGCACTCGATTTTTCAATCCCATTTTGCGTAATGCACTGCATTTCTGCGTGCTGACCGTTTTTACGCTTTTATCAAGAATTCGGGAAACCTGAGTCACCGTATAACCGAAGGAAAGCAAATGGAGCGTTTCCACCTCACTTTCCGTCAGGCGATTTTTCGTATTGCGAACCGTTCCGCCCTCAACGTCTCCATTTAATGCAGAGTGCTGCGTGACCTTATCCACCAGAAAAGAAAACTCTTTACTCATACCGGGGATACTGATTTTTTTATCGAGCACAACCACATCACGCGAGACGGAACGAAATAACAGACGGCGCTTTTCTTCCGTCGTCAAAAAAACCTTTACGCCATGAATAGCAGACAATAATGTCATCGCCATGCTGAAGCGCAGCATGCTTTTTACCGCATCATCGACGTTCAGAATATCGTGGCAATTACGCCCCATAGCCAAAGGCAGATCGTCGTAGTAGGCAATAACGTGATCTTTATGAAAAATCCTTGGCATCAATATTCTTTTTATCGCCTCTCTGAAAAAGATGTTTTCAGATACGATACCGATACTGAGCATACTTCCTCCATCCATGGCTAAGGACAACGGCGATACCTTGCACTAAATACCCGCCGTTTTCTTGGAAAATTCGCATTGCCGTTCGGAGCAAACAATAAGCGACTGGCACGTAAACCGGTGCCTTAAAACACTAAGATAATTCTGCATCAAACCATTAACAACAGGAACATTATTTTTATTAACGCAAATTTTAATGATTATAATCTACAAAATATTATATTTTCAGAATTTAACACCAAAAAAGACCGGCAAGAGGGTAATCCACCGTACATTTCGTTCGCCGAAAAAATAAAAAAAGCCCTGAATTGTTTATGTTTTCCGCCCGGAACCTTGACCTCTCCGAAGTTTCACTAAATACTAGCCGCGAACTGGAAGCCTATATCATTATAAAAACCTGAATACATGAAATATATTATCGACCTCTGCGTTATCTATGACGCAAACGCGTGTCGTCTCCAACTCATTGACAATGATGAGTCATCGATACGGATATCCAACCCGGCTTCACGCCTGTTAATTGAAATGCTGACTCATCCGAATATCCCATTGAAACGTGAGATGTTGATAAAAAAGGTATGGGAAGAGTATGGTTTTTCAGGCTCATCGATCAGCCTCAACGTGGCCGTCAGTGAAATAAGGAAAGCATTCAAACTGCTGGGGAGAGAAACCGCCCCCATAAAGACCCTGGCAAAAGTCGGTTTTTGCTTTACCGCCATGATTGATATTTATCCATCACCGCAGATAACCGTGAACGAAACGCCGCCCTCTTCCACATCAGAGCCGCTTTCGCCTCCCCCGCCGGTTGCCGGATCTCATATCACGTCACCGCAGAAGAAGGCAAAGATTAGCGCTATTACCGCTATCTGCGGCGTATTTATTCCGCTGTTGTTCGTCGCGACGTTCTATCCTATTGAACCGCCCGATCAACCGAGAGAAAAGTTAGTTCCGCTAGGAAAAAAAGACCACTGCACCTTGTATTCTCTGGATGCGAACAAGCATATTGATGACAACCTGGAAAAAAGCATGGTTAACCAAGCGTTAGAGAGCAGCGGCGTCGATTGCATCAACAGCAAGGCGGATATCTATTTCTCCTCCGTAAAGCACACGTTGACTTATAACACCTTTCTTGGTGTGTGTTATTTCAGTTCGCAAGATCAATATACCCAGTGTGTCACCTACAAAATTCTCAACGGAAAATAAATGGCCGTATTGCACAATCCCAAAATACTGACTATCGGATTTTTGACAGTGATCCTCTTCATTGTCCTGTTCCGCGTTTTAACGCCCGCAGCACCAGTGCATATGAATTGCCAGGCCGATACGATAACTAAAAAACGATTAGCTTCAGGCGATGACCTGGAATTAAAAGTGACGGGCAGTTTATTCATCTATGACGAACACCATGCCATGATCGTGCAGCGCGGGGACATTACCGTGAGAGAAAAAACCTACAGCCTGGATAGAAAAATAAACTTTGATATAAGGAGGTTAGCTCACGGGTTTTACATGACTACCCACCGAGAAATCAGCAAAACCCCCGACGACAACGCACCGGATGAGCTGATCAAAGAAATCCCCATGCTCTCTCTCGGCATTAAGAACGGCATTTTTTCGATGCGTAAAGTTCGGCAGGATGCGTACATCGTTCATGGCGTGCTTTTCCCGGTCACGCTATGCCGTTAACGTGAAAACAGAATGTAATGGAGAGACAGCGAAACAGCACAAAGGGCGCGTTTATGGCAAACACGCCCCAGATACCGATTGGGGAGGGGCTATTTTACCGACATATCCGTGCGGACAATGCCGTGATTCTTCATCACCTCTTCCATGGTGAGGTTCTCATCATACGGCTTATCGTCCACCACGACGTCTTGCGGGCGCACATAGGGTTTGGTCGCGCGTTTGAACATCCACCACCACACGAACACCAGGAAAGCGCCGGACTTCAAAAATATCATGGTCCATAGGGCGACTTGATACCAGTTCATCTCTGTCTCCATACGAGCATTAAGCGAAATTGATAAGGTGGCGTTGATTATCACCCCGGCAGCGCCTGACAGCAGCAGGCATCCGGGCAGCCAACCTTGATGACCGCATAATCTCACCGATGCGTGGCCCTTATCAATAGCCGATCGCGTTTCCTGCAAAAGCGCCCCAGTTTCTGCGCACGCAAAAGCAAAAAACCCCGTGCTCAGAGAGCACGGGGTCAGAATGTATGGCGGAGGAGCAGAGATTCGAACTCTGGAACGGTTTCCCGTCGACGGTTTTCAAGACCGTTGCCTTCAGCCACTCGGCCACCCCTCCGCAACGACGCGCACTATAAACAGACCTCATTCACTTGTAAAGCCCGGGCGCGTTCAACCGCGCGAAAAACCGGCGAAGGTGCAGCAAACGGTGAACAAACGCGCACCTCATCCCCTCGCTGTTGCCGTAATGATAACTAAGGGTAAAGATTGGTAAACAAACTTTAATCAAGCGCTTGCGCTGCCTATTATCGGCATTATTTTGTGATGGCTTGATAAGAGAGAGCATTATGGACCGCATTGTCGTCTCATCTTCTTCGCGCGACTCGCTGCTCAGCACGCATAAAGTCCTGCGCAACACCTATTTCCTGTTATCCCTGACCCTGGCCTTCTCAGCCCTGACCGCAACCGCCAGCACGATGCTGGGTCTGCCGGCGCCGGGTCTGCTGCTGATGCTGGTCGGTTTCTATGGCCTGATGTTCCTGACCCATAAACTGGCCAACAGCCCGGCGGGCATTCTGGCGGCTTTCGCGCTGACCGGTTTCATGGGATACGCCCTCGGCCCGATCCTCAGTTCGTTCCTGAACGCCGGCGCGGGCGACCTGATCATGCTGGCGCTGGGCGGCACCGCAGCCGTCTTCTTCTGCTGCTCGGCGTACGTGCTGACCACCCGTAAAGACATGTCGTTCCTGTCCGGCATGATGATGGCCGGTTTTGTGGTGCTGCTGGTGGCGGTGATCGCCAACCTGTTCCTGCAGATCCCTGCCCTGCACCTGGCTATCAGCGCGCTGTTCATCCTGTTCTCCGCCGGCGCGATCCTGTGGGAAACCAGCAACATCATTCACGGCGGCGAGACCAACTACATTCGCGCCACCGTTAGCCTGTACGTGTCGCTCTACAACATGTTCATCAGCCTGTTGAGCATTCTGGGCTTCGCCCGCAGCAACTGATCGCACGTTACGCATGCCTTCCTGGCCCCGCTCCGGCGGGGCTTTGTTTTTTGCGGCCGAAAAAATTTGCTAAACTGGCGGCCGTTCCGAATTATCCGTTATCGAGGCAGTATGTTGGAGTTTGAAGGTCAGGTTATCGACACTGACGCGCAGGGCTATCTGAAAAACAGCGCCGACTGGCATGAAGGGCTGGCGCCACTGCTGGCGGCACAGGAAGAGATCGTGCTCACCGAAGCACACTGGGAAGTGGTACGCTTCGTGCGCGACTTCTATCAGGAATTTAACACCTCCCCGGCGATTCGCATGCTGGTCAAGGCCATGGCGCAAAAATACGGCGAAGAAAAAGGCAACAGCCGCTATCTGTATCGCCTGTTCCCGAAGGGGCCGGCTAAACAAGCCACCAAGATCGCCGGATTGCCGAAACCGGTAAAATGCATCTGACCGCTCTGCCCGCAGCGCCGCTACCGGCGGGTATTCAATAGCGAATGCCAAACCCGGCGTAATCGACCACGCCCTGCGGCTCCACCAGCACGCGCTCGACGCGCGCGCTGCGCGGGCCGCCCTGTTTCAACCACGCCACCAGCGTGTCCACCTGCGCCTGCGTGCCGCAGGCCACCACCTGAACGCTGCCGTCATCAAGGTTGCGCGCATAGCCGGTCACCCCCAGCGCCTCGGCCTGCCGCTGGGTGGAATAGCGGAACCCGACCCCCTGCACCACGCCATACACATACGCAGCTATGCAAACTTGTGTCATAATCGCCCCCTTATTCAGTTTTCGTTATGGCATTGCCGTGCCTTTGCACCGCCGTGTCACTGTTTCTCTCCTAGCTGGCAGCATTATTAATTATGACCGTACACCTGTTTCTCGCCAAAAGAAGCAACCAAGCAAACAAATAAAATAAAAATCAAATAGTTAAATTAAATACAGCTTAATTAATATACTACATTACACCACAAAAAACGACATTTTCAGTCACTATCAATCAATAACTTACCGCGAATAGTGACCTGCAAAATTCTACTTACATGCCTCATTCGCCGCCAGTAATTCGCGCTCATACCCAATACGTTGATGACGTTCAGCGCGCAGCGCTCGCATTTGTACGTCGATAGCTGCACCGATCGGCAATTGGTCAACAGCGAACGCCGGTCGTGCCACATCGGCAGTTTTGCATGGTACAGCGATCGGAACTTTTACTTCGACATATGACGGCGCCGGCGGAGTACTGGAGCAGCTGGCCAATGCCAGAACAGAAACCACGATCAGCTTTTTCATTGTGCACGCTCCTGGCGCAGCTCTGCGTCAAACGCAGCAGACGCCGCTGCACACACCTCGCCAGTAGTTCGCTCTGCCATCACCGCATTGGCCTTTTCATAATCGCCACGGGCCTGCTCGCGGGCTTTTTCCTGATCAGCCTTGGCCTTGGCCTCTCTCTCGGCTTGTTCACGCTGCAGTGCCGTTATGCCAGCGTTCTGGCTGTCGATCGTCGCCGCCTGCTGCCTGCCGGTATCGCGGCATTGCGTCAGCGCATCGTTAAGCCGGTCAATCGTTGGCTGGTAGTGTCGAGCTGCCAGCCAGGCGCCAGCGCCAGCAATGGATGCCAGCGCCAGCAGGATCACCACCGCAGATGTTATTTTGCCAGACATAACGCGCGCTCCTTGTCACGGCGGATCACCAGGCCGTTTAGCTTTACGCCGCCGGCATACACCCAGCGAGGGAACTGCTCGCAGGCGGCCGCCACATCCCCCTGACGAAACAGACGGAACATTGTCGACGTCTGCATTGCCGTGCAACCGACGTTAAAGGTGATGCTCACCGCCGCATCGAATGCACCCTGCCGCAGCTTGTCACCGGCGGCGTAGCGAGTAACGCACCGCTCAGCCACAAGGATGTTCTTTTGCCAGTCCGCAGCGATCTGCTGATCGGTTTTGCGCACGCCTTGTTTAACGCCATGCGTGTTGCCGATGCCGTCAGTCCACACATCTGCCGGGCATTTGTACGGGTCTCGGCGGCAGCCCTCTGCATTGCCGATCAGCTCAAGCCCAGCGTGGCTGGTCTTCACTTCGCCACTCGACAGCACCAGGCCGATGATTACCGCTACAGAACAGACAGCACCGGCGGCACCGGTTTTATTCAGCTTGCTCATCGGCAATCCTCCCCATGCGTTCGCGGCGTCGATCTTCGCGAATCTTGAAATACAGGTTCATCAGCCAGGTGAGGAAGGCGAAAAAAAGACCGCCAAGAACGCCAATAGCTGCCCACTGATCAGGTGAGTAACCATCCAGCAGCTTAGTAAACCAGAATGCAGCGCCACCACCAGAGGCGCCATAAGAAAGACCTGTCGTTAACTTTTCCATTTTCATACCCCACCCTCAGTTCAGTAATAACCAAGAGGTTTTGATTTTTATCGAGTGGCAAACCACAGGTCACTGCCCTTTTCCAATCTAATTATTTTTCCGTCGTAATTTGAACCACCCCCGTTATACGTCCAATCTGTCGGCATCCCCATGTTATTACCGTTAACAGCCGCTTTTAAAATCAATCCAACAAACGAGTTTGTGCCAGACTGAATAACAATATTGAAATACGTTCCAACAGGCATGTTAGGTAATGCGTTAATTATCATTGTCCCGTCACCATCTGTTATTACGTAAGTTTTAGCATGACGAGGAGCCCAAGTAACAGAAGATGCATTAATAGAGTTAGTACCGGTATCAGCTTTTAGTCGGGTCTGTGTATATGAAACAGCGCCCATAGCTTCACTACGATAAACGTTATTTAGATTTTCATAGAAAAACTCAATTAGACGGTCACTATTGACGCCCCAACCAATATCCCACACCCCCCCGGAAACGGCACCAGATATTCTCATTTTGATAAGGCGTGAGTTTGTTCGCAAGCAAAAATAAAACCTACGCGGGTAATTCATATTCCCACTAATTGTATTTGGAGCAACTAGCGTTACCGTTATATCCGTATCACTCCAGTACACAGTATCTGAGCGAGGTATAATTGAGCAACTTTCTGTCAGCTTAACAAAATTTAGGGGAATTTGTGTTAGTGCTGAATACCCACTAATTCCATTTCTCACATCCTCTAAATTCTTTATCGCCTGAGGAGGAAGCCCCACACCGGCAGTGATAGAACCATGACGGAACCTTGCCATCTCAAGCTTTTTAGGTACTGACAATGTAGCGAACCCATCGCTGGATGAAACGTATAAAATTCCGTCGAATGTGTCGTTCGGGTCAAATGCAACAACCCATGTATGGCCATCCTTCATGCGGTATAGAGCGGGGCCTTCGACAGATGAACGCCTGAAATATCCACTCCCTGCGTCTGTATTCTGTAAACCAGAAATTGAGTTTATATAGCTGTATCCGCCAGATATTGCTGAACTAGAGAATATATCAATAATCCCGTAGTTTTCGCGTTTAACAGCCATGAGGTAACGATTATTAACATCATCGTAAGCTATGGTTGCATCAATACGGCTATATTTATTAAACCCTCCGTCATGATCTACACATGACACCCTAACAGGAACACTAAATTTCAGTCCTGATAAATCATTTAGTTCTGATATATACGTTCCGAACATCCGGCCTGTACCGTTAGTGCCGTCAGTTCCCAACAGGATACTAATAACCAGATGTAGCCTTCCGGTCTTATTGTCAACTATGAGCTCCCCGGCCCACAGCAGCGATGCGGGCACAGTTCCACCATCCCATGGAGCGGTATTGCTGCAAATAGCATTATCGCCGTTAAGCCTTATCGGGTTGGCTACCCAACTAACAAGGTCAAGGCTTGAATAAATAATCAGGTCAACTGAACCAGGAGTGTTTGCAGTTGTAGCCATTAACCACATGCCATTATAGAAAACAAGCGAAGGGTCTCGGGCCCGCAACAAATCACCATTGGGATTTTTTAGGCGAATTGGATCGCTAAAAGTAATTCCGTCGTGAGATGTTACGATGTTTACTGCATTTGATACGTTTTCGAAAAATGAGCCGTAGTAGATGCTAGGAATATATTTAGTGAATTCCACGTCATCTAGTGCTTGCCCTACCGTAGTTCCATTGTGGCCGATCAGACTCGAGCCAGTAGGCTTAGCCAGCTCAATCATTACATCAGTTGCGGTTCCGCTTCCCGGAAGAACTGCTATTGGGTTGCCCTGCTCATTGAAAGCGAGCACCTTATTTTTACGAACGGCTACAGGGGGGATCTGTGTTACATGATTCTCCCCTACCCTCAGCGTGCGGTTGAACAGGCTTTCTGAATGCTGTTTTACATAGCGCTTGGTTGCTGCATCGTTTTCATTAACTGGATCGCCAAGGTTTTCAATCCGGTATCCTTTTGCATTAAATGGGCCACCGAGCAATGGGCGTGTAAGCGCAAGGCCAAGATAGATAAATGCCTGCTGAATAGCCATCCACAGCCGATCGAAATCCTTGTTTACGGTATCAGCCAGCAGATCGCCATTGTCCTGGTAATCGGTCAGGCGGTAGGTTGGAATTGCTCTCTCCAGCATTACGGTTGCGCCATTATCTGGTGGCGTTAGGAATAGAACCTCGCCACCATCAACGTTACCCACGCCAGAAATCGTATAGCCGGAGGTGATTACTGAGCCGTTGAGGTAAACAGCTAAATCACCGGCATTCAGCAGGTAAAATTCGTAGGGGAAAACAGTTGTCAGGCCGTTGGCCGTGTAAATGTTGTATGGGGTCTGGTTAGGTACCGACATAAGGCAGCCTCGGTTTTAATAGTCCACTGCGACCTCATGATCGCCATCTGTTGGCTGCCAATCTTCCCGCCCCTGAGCGGTCGGTTTCCCGACCAATTTGCCGATGCGCACCGGCGTTTCGCTGATAGCCCCCGCACCAGAGTCGATAAAGTCGTCCGGCTGGTTGGTCACCGCCGGGTTGAAATCTCGCATTTGGTCGTAGGCCGGGCCGTCGAGAACGTCGCTATGCGCCCAGAGGAAACGGGACGACAACGGCGCCTCAAACGCGTCGAGGATGCGTTTTTGTTTGTTGGTTATGGTGAACTCCTCACGAACGCCGCAGCCGGTACCTTTCAGTGCCTGGCGGAGCAGCTTGCCGGCGAAGCTACCGGGGCCGTTTACCTCTACCACTACCTGCGGTATCTGGTACCGGATCACCAGCTCGCGGATCTGCACCACCTGGCCGCCGGTGATTTTGTCGCGCTCGTCGAACTCAGCCAGATCGCCGATCAGCTCCTGGCACACATGCCAGTACAGGTGGCCGCGTGAGTCGGTCAGCACCAGAGAAAAGGCGCTGGCATCCGCTTTTGCTTTACCGGTGGCCACGTCCCACCAGGCGACTGCACCGACAATCTGCTGGCTGCCCAGCCACATCGAGGCTGTGCGGTTCGCGTACCGGATTTCCGGCTGCACGTTGTACTCGCGGATGCGTTCAGGGTCGAGGCGGGATTCGCCGATCGGTTTACTGTGCAGCTGATACTGGCTGTCCCACTCGTTGACCGTGCGCGTTTCCTGCCGGCGCTTCTCCATCTCGGCCGGCGTGAACCGCTCTGGCCATGCACATTCGGCGTAGCAGTCCACCGTCGTTCCCGGCGGCTCAGCGAAGGTGATCCCGGTAGCCGTCAGCTGATATTCGACACCCTCGGCGAGCAGACGCGCGCCGATGTGGATGCCGACAAAGACGTATTCCGGCCGGAACGGCAGCGCGTAGCTGCGCACCGTCGCCTGTTTTTCATCGATGCGGTGCTCTTTCTCAAAAAGCTTGATCGTCAGGCAGTCGGCGCCCATGGCTTCGACCTCATCGTATAGGCTGTCGTGGGTGTGCGGCGTGCCGATGAACAGCTTACGACCGCCGGGGACGAGGATGTGCGTTTGCTCTCCGAGGCGGTAGCGCAGTTTCTCGCGCGCCTCCGGCGTCTGGATGTTTCGCGGGACTTCGACGTCATCGTTTTGGCACTCGTCGGCGCGGGCTGAGGTGACGTTCGACAGAATGCCCTTCGCGTACATGCTGCCGTTACGCATATCCAGCGAGCCGTTAACCCACCACTGTTCGACGGTTCCCTGCCCGTCCGGCAGCATTCCGCGCGTCAGCGGGTGATTGCGCAGCACGTTCTGCGTGTCGCGGCTGGTCTTGTACGCCGTGCCGTCAGCCTCCGACTGGTGCAGGATTCGGTATTGGCGATTCTGGTAATACCGCCAGGCGTTATACACCGCCAAAATGGTGGATTTACCGAAGCCACGGAAACAGCGAAGCACCGCCAGATCGCCGCGGTGCTCGAGCCAGTGGCAGGCACGGTAATGGCAGTCGGGAACATCCCACCCCATCCGCTCCGCCCACATGATGAAAAAGGCGACGAACGAGATCATTTTTTCCGCTGCTGTAGGCGCTCGATAACTTCCTGCGCCGCGCGCTCAGCGGCGGATACCTGCTGCCCAAGGCGAAACGCCTCGTCGTCCGGCTCGTCGCCGTCTTTCGGCGTGCCGCCGCGCGTGTGCATGCCGATCAGCGAATGTACCTTCACCAGGAGCGTGAGCGACGCCGCCGCGTTCTTCTTGCACCAATAGCGATCGCCGCGCTCCTGCTTCGTGTGTTTGTCGAGTGGTTTGTCGGCGCCCGGCCAGGTATCCGGATCGGCTTCCTCGAGCACGACGTCGGTTAACTTGTCGCTCAGCGCGGTAAGGCGGGTTTTGTAATCGTTGTGCATAAAAAAGCCCCAAGGTTGTCATGGGGCTATGATGTGGCGGGTGGTTGGTCGGTTTCCTGACTGTTTACCTGTTGAAGAACTTTTTAATTTCTGACCATTTCTTGCCAGGATCATCAGAGGCAATCACGGTGCATGGTATCGTTAAAGCTAATGCTATTGCGCCGAGAATAAACGCCCCAGTGATTTCGTTTTTTTCAACATAAACATATGAACCGAACAGAAGTGCGATTGGCCAAATAAAACTAAAAACATATTTAAAGGCTTTCCCCACTATATCACCGACTTTCGGCCTGCTTTCAATGAAGTTAAAGAAAGCCCAGGCAACTAGGAAGAATATTAAATACGATACCGGATTGGCCATTTTACCCCCATTGGTTATTGCGGCAGCCTATCTTGTGGGCGCCACCAGTATGTTTGGTTGAACTCTTTACGTGAGCGCTTCTCCATGCGGCGCAAATACCCAGGGGAGAAATACTCTTGCATCTGGTTGAATATCATATGATCCAAAACGGCTTTTGTGTACCACAGGTTTTGTCCAGGAATGAGGCCTTTCACAAATTTCACAGTATCGCCGCCAGTCTGTTCTGGTTTTCCCTCGACAGCATTAAGCGGGACGCCTTGCGCCAGTTTAATGGCATCATCAACCAAACCGGCCACAGGGCCGAGCATTGAAGCCAAGGCACCAGACCCATACTTAGTGTGGTCAGAAAAGAAAAAGTCCCCGTAAAGTCCAAGCCCCCCACCTTTTAGCAACGCATTCATCCAGAACTTAAATGATTGGTCGCCGAAAGCTTCACGGGGATTTTTACCCGCAATCATGTCGCTGATCTGCTGAGACATTGCCCCCAAGATCGTCGTGCTGGCCAAAAACGTCGCGAGATACGCGGCGCGTCCGCCGGCCGATGGCATTCCCATAGCACGCGACCAATGGCGCATCATCACGGAGATTGGGAAGGATTTGAACAGGAAAAGGCTGCGCCGAAGCTCTCCTGATACGGTCCCTCGTTGCATGCCGGCGCCGGCAATCATCCGCTCGCGCGCGCCAGGCGAGATCACCGCCATGTCGACTTCTTCGGAAACCGTGGCGAGAAGCTTGCGCATCGCCTCGAACTTCACACGCTCCGGGTTACCAAATGCCTCGAGTTTTTCATTCGGAATACGCATGATGCTTTCCGGGGTGAGCATGGTTGTATTACCGTTCCCCCAATCCTCTTGTTCGGCCAAGCGCCAAATGCTCCAGTCGCGATCTGTAATCCCTTTGCTTTTGAGGATCCGGCCATCATCAGCAGCAATTTTCCCAAGGCTGCCGTGCTGGCGCACCAGATTACCAACGCCGCCCATCATAGTGACGCCATAGGCACGTTTATGGGCATCCGACCAGGCAGACAGGCCGCTGGCGCGCATAACCGCGTTGGCCGTCCAGCGTGACGCCGACGGGCCCATGTTGTCGGTCGCCCAGCGGTTCACGCTGCCGATCAGGGTTTCCATCGACAGGCCAGCACCGCGCGCGAGCCGCAGCTCTTCTTTGTTCGCCGGGTTCATGGCTGCCAGCTGGTTACGCAGCAGCTGCGCCATGGGCAGGTTGTTCACTTTGGCGGTAAGGTACATCGTGCCATTATCCGAAAGTGAAGAGATCAGCGCCGATCCGAGCCGCGTTGCAACAAGCCAGTTTCGGACGTTATCCGACCAGCGCGCGATATGTGGGTTCGCGATGGGTTGCGTTTTTCCGGCAACAAAATTGTAAAGGCTCTCGGTACTGTTACGCAGGCGATTAATACGCCCTGACCGCTGCGGGTTTGCCTTTGCTGTCTCGCTGGTCAGCTGATCCAGCAGAGACCGGAATACGTGATCGGGGTTGGGCCCGTAGGTTTCCACCAGCGCGATATCCTTGCTCACGCCATCAATGTGATTTACCAAAATATCCCACATCGATTTTTCGCCAAAGCGCTGCTGGTATTCGAGGTAGGTTTCGGCATCACGAAAATGAATCTGCCGTTCAGCACTCCCGCGATTTGCCCGAGCGCCGGAAACCCGCAGCCCGCTATCGCCAAGCTTGTTCATACCTCCAGTGGCGATAGTTTTGTAGGCGTCGCCCAGGAACGCGGCAAGCTCCGCATCATTCATCATCTCGCCGTTTTCTTTCACATATTTATTGCGGTCGAGTTTCCCAACGACAAAGCCCACCCATTCATCCTGTGACGCCTTGCCCACCTTCTCCATGGAATGATGCTGCGGCAGCCCCCAATCCTCCAGGAACCCTACATCGCCGCCGGCATCGTTGAAGCGCTGGCGCAGCAGTTCTGCGACACGTCGCCACGCTTCGGCGCCTCTTTTCGCCCGCTGATTTCCTGTTTCCTGCCCGCGCATCTCGTAGACCAGATCACGCACGCCTTGATTGTCCTCGAAAAGCTGGAAGAAGCGCGGATCGATAGCTTCGAAAAGCTCCTCCAGCTGGCTCAGAGCATAATCGCGGGTCGCCTTAGTTCTCGACTCAACGGAAAGAAAATTCGCCTTGCCGTCCGCGTGAAAAGCTATGGTGCGGTTTAGCGCCTCGAGCTTTCCATCCTTGCCTTGGTAGCTGTTGATGTAGTTATCAAGGCGCTGGCGCGCGGCAATGGTTAAAGCAACACGCCGCTTTTTCAGTGCAGCTTCTCGCTGCAATTCATCGGCCGCCATCTGCCCGGCGCGCTGCATGCGCTCCGCTTCGCTAAGATTGCGCCATGAGGCTGGATCGTTACGCGCGAGGTTGCGCATATTTTTCACGATGCGGTCTTCAATCCCTTTTATTTCTGCGGCGGTAAGTGGTCGCTGTGATGCGGCGGTGATCGCCTGAATGCACTCGTCTCTCATGAAATTATCTCCTCAGGAAGCAGCTCACGGCCACATCAAATAAATTTGCATCATGTTGGGCATTGGCCACATCGCGATCGGCCTCAGCCATCAGATCGGCAGCCCGTACCACTGTCGTGCTGTCATCTGGGTTTACGACATGAACCTGCAGATCCGGGTTATCGGAAATGGCGCGCTGTGCCTCCAGTGTATCGACCTCCGCTGCGCGGGGATCATCCCCGCGTATGGCGCGCTCCGCGCCCGCAATTTCATCTTGCTGGATCTGCTCTCGTGTTCTGGGTTTCGGGGTAGAGAAGAAGCTTGCTCCAGCGGAGTCTATTTGGGCCTGCTGTTGCGATCGGCGCGACAATTCGGAACGTGCATCATAAAAACGCCCACCGGGAGAGCTATCGGATAACTGTTGTTTTTTCGCGGTCAAAGTCGCCTTTAGCTTAGCTAATTGCGCATCAACTGCTGCAGTCTGCTTAGCCCTAATGCGCCTATCACTGCTATTCCCTGATCGGCCTTCGCGCAACTGTTTTAGCTCTCCTTCCGCAAGCTCCAATTTATAGCCAAGATCATGGATATCACTCATTATTTTTTGCCGTTCCCCCCGAGGGAGAACTTGCGCCGCTAATTCGCTAAGAACTGAATCTTCGCGCGCTCTGGCAGATACGCCATCATCCACAAGGCCCAAAGCTTCACGAACAGACAGGGAAGCCAAATCAAACCGCGGCGCCTTTTGTAAAAATTGCGAGCCATCCATCAATGAGCCGACGTCTATAGGGTGACCGGCAAGCGCATCCGTCATGGCTTTGTCCATAGCGCGGGCATGCGCATTGCGTGACAGGACGTTTACAGGAACACCAGGCGATGCAGTAACCTCATAGTTGAGGTGAGAGCTTGAAGTCAGCGCCGCGTCGATCTCTGCCGGATCTACGCCTCGCACCGCCACGTTTTCGCCTCGGCTATTGATAAATCGCCCCAGCCCGCCGAAAGCTATGCCGAGTACGGCGTCGACTGCCAACGCCTGGTTATCGAAAACATCGTACTGGCGGGCCATATCCTCATAGCCGCCGCGCCGGAGGATCACAGCAGACAACCCGCGTTGCGCCATGCCCATGGCAACGTTGGTTCCAGCCGAATAAAACAGGTCTGGCGCAGCTCGCGCAATAGTGCCAGCGATAGAACCGGCGCCGGGGATTAAGCCCCCCAAAATTGAAGATATGCCTGAACGTTTCGCCCCCTGAGAAAATGCAGCACCCATGCTTTCAGATACCACCCCACCGGCTCGCAGACCGAGAGACATAGGCAGCACGGCGCCAAGCGCCGCAGTCCCGCCAGTCACCAGCGCTTTTTCTACTGCGGTGCCATAATCTACGCCATCGGCGCGGGACTTCTCATAATCGGAAAAGCCCTGAATTCCTCCAACCGTTGCCGCAGCGCCAGGCAACCCACCCAACAGCGTGCCGGCCGCCGCCTGCCCGCCAACCTCTGCCAGAGAGAAAAGCACCTGCCCGGCGGTGCCGGTGGTTCCGGCGTCAGGCGTTAACGCCCGTACCTGCTGTTCCGCCAGCTTTCGCTGATTCTTGATGAAACTTTCAGAAGTGTCGTTTACGCCAAATGTGTCATTGACTGCCCGGGAGATCGGCGAAACAACAGCATCCACGCCTGCCCAGGCAACTTGATCGGCCTGTGTAACCCCGGCGTAAAGCCCCTTGAAAGGGGCAGTGAATGCGCCGTCAAAAAAATCAGCATCAGAGCGGGCGGATCCGATTGGGTTTTCTGCTGCCGCCGCCAGTTCCTTGTTTTGCTGCGCCTGGTTAAATCCGAAATAACTCACTGCGGTATCCCTCCATTTCCGAGGCGAACGCGCTCAGCGTTGATGCGGAGCACGACCGGATTACCGTCCTTACCGAGCAGGTAGCCGGCCCCCAGCTTTATCAGGTATTGGCTGTCGCCAAAGCTTTGCAGCCCATAATGCCCAGGCGGCGCCTTAATGCCGGCATCAACGATCTGGGATTGCCACGCGGTGTTTACGGCAGAATCAAATTGCCCCTCTGACATTCCCCACGGTAGCAAAACCTCTCCCTGCCCGTTGTAATCGTAAACGCCACCCGTCGCGACGTTGATTGCCTGAGTCCATGCGTCACGGTCATATTCGCCAGAAACATCGCCCTTCTTGGCCATCAGCCCGGCGTAGTAGTCCTTGGCCACCTCATAGGCCTGTGACGCGCCGGCCGCATCTCCGGCAAAGGCATTCCCAACTGCATCAACGAAATCCGGGCGCAGATCGGAATCTTTCGGAATCTCGATTCCTTTCGTTTTGTTCTCCACTCCATTCACTTTGGTGGTGATCCCAGCCCGAGCATTCGCCCCTTCGATGATTGTTTTTGCCGCATCATCGGGGTTTACCATGGAGTCTGAGATCCATCCGGACTTACCGATCACATTACCGCTCTTACCCATAATCGCGCCCGCAACAGCAGCGGATGGGGCGTAACTGCTAACCTGCTGCAGCGCTGCTGAATACTGCGCGCCTGTCCCTAACCCCTGGCGCATCGCATCCAGGTAGGCAACTGACTGCGACGCCGGCGCTGTACGCAGCATCTCGCCAATCTGCGATGCTTCTGCCTTTGAAAATACGGTTAACGGCGTTCCGTAGTGCCGGGCGATCTCCGGGGTGGCGCTGGCGCGGTTTGTCAGGCTGCTGCCGAACGCCTCAGGGGATTGCATATCCAGCGGGTTAACCTGCTGCTGTCCGGCGGCATAAAGGATGGGATCGGCTTCACGTACCTTGTTCACGTACGCCACGGCTTTTTGCAAAGTTTCGTATCGCTTAGACGATTCGGCGAACCCTTCGCCGGGTACCGGCTCGCGCGCATTAAGCAGCGCCTGCTGACCGCCCGGGGATAGCTGTTGAACAACCGAGATGTCGCGGCTAAGTTGGCGTGTGTCGAGATAGCTGGCGTACTCTTTTTGTCCGGCGTCATATCCATAAGCGCGGACAAACTCGCCCTCGCTAAACTCGCGTGGATAGCTCTTGCCCTGGTGGGCTACGGCGTTGAAGTCTTTCAGCTCACTTTCCAGCCCGGCACGATATTCACGCTGCTGTTGGCTTAACTGCCCTTGCGCCATGCTACGCAGTCGCGCCAGCTGTACCGGGTCGAGCTGAGTAACCGCTGTTGCTGCACCAGCCGCACGCAAATTTCCACCTTCTGGCTGAGGCAAGGCGGTCATACCCAACGCCGCCATAGCGCCGGTGGTGATCTGCTCTTGCGAATAGGGATTGCTGCCATTTTCGTGTTGGGTGATGCTGGCACACAGCGCGGTAAGCGTGTTGATATCGGTCAGATCAAGACGTTTGTCAGCCGGCACGCCGAGCGCCTTGGATACCGCCGCCGTGTAGGCTGCAGTATCGTTTTCGTTTGGTGGCGCCCACCGCCCGATAATTTGCTCAACCGTGGTGTAACCGCGTTTGTTGTAGGCCAGCAGATTTTTACATAGCGCGCGCAGCCCGTGTTCCGGTGTGGCGAATGACGCAAAACGACCATCGCCTTTTACTTCCCCGTCCCAGGTATTGGCAGTTTTAACCAGATTGCCAGGGTTATTATTGCGAAGCCCTACCGGATCAGAAGCGCCGCCACCGCTGTAGCGCACCGCGCCGCCCACGTCCGAAGGCTCGCCCATCAGCCTGGCGGCCGTGTCGGCATCTGACGCAACCAAGTTTTCCATGGTTTTATATGCGGTTGTTTTTATGTAATTATTTTTCTGCTCAGTGATCTGTTCAGGTGTAAGTCCGTGGGCCTTACCGTATTCGTCGATCATCTGCTGACCACCGCCTACCTCCAGCTGATAATTGACGTTATCTCCCCAATAACTCTGAGCGCGTGTTGAGCTGTTCGCTATAGCAGACTCGAAATTGCCCTGCTCCACCTGGCGGCGCTGGCTCAGTTCATGGGTTAATCCTGTGCGCTCTAGCTGAATGCGTTTTGCGATTGCCTGCTGCTGGAACTGCTGGCGCACTTCCTGCGGTAAATCAGCAGCCAGTTTGTTCGCAAAATCCTCGTACTGGCTGGTGTAGTTTTTGGTTGCACCTTCAGCATTGGTTCCCTGCTGCGCCAGTAAACCATGGTCTGGATCGTTAACCAGCCCGTTACTGAAATCATCAAGCTGCAGCGTCAGCGCCTGCAGTTGGCTCTGGTTTTCCTGGGCAATTCTGCGTTGCTGATCTTCGGCAACACCGATCCCGACAGTCGCCAGGTGCTGCAATGCATCGGCAGGAGCACCAACGTTCCCAACGTCAATGCGCGTACGCTGCGCCTCTGGCGTCACATTGCCAAAATTTCCGGTTGGTATCCGCATCAGCGCACCCCCATATTCGAGAACATGTTATTCGACGCCGCGGTGCCGGTATTTGTCGTGGTTGTTGGGTTGGCTTTTTTCCAGCCGGAGTAACCGGTGCCGGCGGCAGACAGCAGCGAGCTGCCCGCGTTGATATAGCCGGACGTCGCCGCATTGCGGCCGCTGAGTCGGTCAGCCTGCGCCTGCGCGTTGTACCGCGCGCCGGTGTTCATGCCGTTCAAGATCGTCGTGTAGGCGTCCTGCTCTGCGTCGCCGGTGATGCCGGACGTGATGCGCAGCGCCGTACCCTCGCCAGTTTCGACGCCAGACGCTGCCAGCGCCGCGTTTGCCTGTGCTGCCTGCTCACGCCCTGCCTTGCGGATCCTGTCGGCCTGTACGCGTGCTGACGCGCGAGCAGCCTCTGCATCAGCATCAGCCTGTGCCGCCTGGTAGTTCGCCATTTTCTGCTGCTGAATACCGCCAGCGACGGCGCCGCCGGCAGCCAGCACCGACGAACCGATTACCGCCACCTCTAACCCGGTGCACATAATCAAATCTCCTTCGAATACAACAGGCCAGTGCGCGACAGGCCAAGACGTTCATACATCGCCCCGGTGCGTTCTTCATGCACACCGGTGGTGATGCCCATATTGATAACGGCGGCGCCATGGTCTGCAGCCCACGCGATAAAGGTTTTAGCCAGGCGCGGGCCAGCAGATCCGCCCCGATATTCTGGTGCGATAAACAGCCCGTACTCGAACGCCATCAGCTTGCGCGAAAACCACTGCTCGGCGATGCCGCCTGACAGCCAGCCGATCACCTGGCTATCGCGCTCGGCCACCAGCACGCATCCGCCAGGTGCGGCGATCAGGTGCTGCGCCAGCTCGGCGCATTTCTGCTCGTCGAATGGCGAGGTTTCCGCGTAGCGCGACTCCAGGTACATGCGGGCGCCAAGTTCAATCAGTGCCGGGATATCCCCGGCGGTTGCGTTGCGGATCATTGTCAGCCCCCGTTGCTGGTGAAAGTGGTGATGATAGATAGGAGGTGGAACGGCAGCGGCTGGCGCTGCTGGATCAGGAGCGTGTCCTCGCCCTTCTCCCAGCCCAATTTCCCAAAGTAGTGATCGCCGGTGAACAGCGGCGCCGGCTGGTTGAGGATTTTCGGACCGAAGGTGCGGAACGGGATCACCTGGCCGTTGCACTCGGCACCGGTGGTTTCGAGGAATCGCATGGTGACTTCGCTGGTGCGCTTCTTGGCGCTCTGCGTGGTGCCTTCGGTGGTTCCAACTTCTGGCGTGAGCGTTTGGATCGTGGATTCAAAATGCAGACCGATTTCCACGCGGTGAGCTTTTCGCGTCAGGGTGATCTGCCCGCCGGAAACCACCTGCACAGGCATCACAGAACCGTCAGCGACAACATCGACAGTCTGCCCCTCGAGGTGATTTAACCCTGCCCACGTTGTTGCACCAGCCTCGCTGCTGCCAGTTACGGCAGCGTCGGTATACAGCGTGGAGTCGAACACCTCGACATAGCGCACCACCTGGCCGCCGACCTCCCGGCGAACCAGCGCGTAAATTACATCGTTGCTGTCAGACGGGATCGACGCTACCGACTCAAACCCGCCGGCGGTGATTTGGCGAGACCAAGCGATCACCTCCTGAGCACGGTCGATTGCCATCGTCACCATTACGCCATCGGTGCGCACCAGCCAAATAAAGGCGTCGGGCTGTTGCTGGTACGCCATATCGATCACGCCGCCGGAGGTGATGTGTTCGGCCAGCACCGTCATATCGTTGGCGGAATACGAAACAAAGCTGTCCGGATCATAGGCTACGGCGTAGAGCTTGCGACCAGCGCGCTGCACGAACATGATTTCGGTACCGACGCGCACCGGGCGGATCCCGTTGCAGCCGTATGGACTGGGGTTTTTCACCGAGATATTTGTCGGGGTGATCGCCGCATCGTTGCCGGCGGTAATCGTGAACTCGCCGCCGTACGTCAGCGCAATCAACGTGTTCATTTGCGCCAGGTGCACAATCGGGTTGAGCTGGTCGGAGGACAGCGTAAAGCTGATCGCCTTGTCGTCGTCGGTACCCAGCTCAAACGACAGGTAAACGCCGGTTTCGCTAAACCAGATGGTTTGCGGGTACTTTATCGAACCGGCCAGAACGAGGCGCTGTTGGTGCAGGGTCACTGCGCCAGGGTAGCCATATTCGTCCGTCCAAACCGTATCCTCGCGCGTCCATGCGCCCGGCGACGCTGCCTGTGTGGCAGTTAGGTCAGTACGGATAACGCCGACGGCAATCTGCTCGCTGGTGATGCTCTTGATCAGCACCAGGCCGCTGTTAATACGGACGTATGAGCCAACATCCTCGGCAACCCAACCGGGGCCGGTGAATGGCGCCGGATCCTCGCTGTCTTTCGGTGGCTCGTCGTCGCTTAGAGTCAGCGTGATTTTTGAGCCGACAAACTCCTTAACTGACGGCTTGCACCATTTTTCTGGCGTGTCGCGGATTTCGTCGAACGGCTCAACGATAAACGGACACGGCTCCAGCACCCAATCAAGCTGCCCGCGACGCTGCAGGCGGTGAGGCTTCACGCCCTGGTGTACCAGAAACATAGTATCGGCACCCTGAACGTAATTTACTGCCGGCAGCATGGCCGAGTTGTACGGGCTGGCGATTTCATACGGGGTGTTATCGTCGTTCACCAGTTGCGCGCCGTTTTGGAAAATCCGCATGTAGCCGTCGCCAAACTCCAGCACGTACGCCTGAGAGCGGTTAAAAACGTAGGGGATCAGCCGGGCGCCACGGTCGCCGTATTTGGCCACAGCCGCGTAACGGGTGCCAGGACGACGCATAACCCCGCCCTGTACCACGCAAACCGCATTCTCGATCTGCTTGGCGCCGTTGGCGTAACGCGCGATATCAACGCGTCCCATGAGGCGCGGGGAAATCTCGCCGGCGGTAAAATTTGTTTTAATCAGGTTGGCGCGCACGGTTAGAACCTCGAGTTATACGTTGGGTAGCCGCCCAGCTCTTCCGGCGGATCTTCCTGCCCATCGATAGATTTGGCCTGCCGCAGCAGATAGGCCGCCTCTTGGGTAAGGCTGTCGCGCAGGCTGGCGGATGCCGTTACCGCGTAGGCGAGCTTGGCCGCCATGGTCGCCTCGGCCAGATTCACCAGCGCCGAGTCCCAGGTCGATTCGTCTTCGTTGCGGAAGATGTAGCGCAGGCGGATCACGTTCTGATTGGCCAGCAGCTTCTTGCCCTCGATGCGGTATGGGATTTCGTCCCACTCTTCGCCGACGGACAGGATGCGGATCAGGTCACCGGGTAGCGGGAATTGAAAGCCGAAACCAAACGCCGGCGCCGTGCTGCTGGGTGAAAGCACAACGCGCTTTACTGCGCAATTCCACGGATGTTTTCGCAGCAGGTCGTTACGAACGGTTGGGTAGATGTTCGAGCACAAGCGGGCGTGTTCGGTGTTTTCATCGAAGCTGTTGATCGGGTGCGCACCGAGCGCAAGCAGTGCGTTAGAGCAGATGGAAATACTGGAAGCCATGGCGATACCTCATGAAAAAGGCCGGGGTGTTACCCCCGGCAAAGTAGCGCTGGCATTAAGCGGTGAAGTCGATCGCGACAACCTTGTTTTCGGCTGCGCGGCCGGCGCCATAGGACGCATCGACAGAGATCTGAATGGTGTTGTTCTTGTCGCGGCGCGGGCCGATATCGGTGTTGTACTCTGCACCGGTACCGAAATGCACCGCGGACTTGCACCAGGCGGCAGCGGTCTTGGTGGTGACAGCCGGATCGCCGGAACTGGCCGAATCCAGTTTTTCGTATGCAATCCACTTGAACCCCAACCAGTTGCCAGACACCGCACCTTCCTGCAGCATTTTCACCGCCATAAAGTCGGCGCTGGTCAGGGTGGTGTCGCTCAGGATCTGCGTCAGCATGTCGGCGTTGTAGGTGATGTAAAGCTCTTCGCCGTTCTGCTCGTCGCATTCGTTGCGGCGGAACATAGCCTTGGCGGCGATCAGCTTAGCCTTGGTCATGCCGGTACCGCCTGCCACAATCTTCTGAGACGCCGGCAGCGCCACAGGAGCGTAGGCGCCAGTGTTCGAAGTTTTGCGTAGAACGGTATCCAGCAACGCGCGGTAAATCACGTCGTCTTTTTTGCGGTTTGCCGCCGCCAGGGTCAGCTGCAGATATGGCCCCTGCGGGTCAGCGATCAGCTTACGCAGGTCGCGTTTTTCCACCGGTACGAACACACCGTAATCCGCCATCAGCGCGTTACGAGTACCCGCTTGAGGCAAATCCCAAACCGTATCGCCGAAGCGCTCGGTGATTGGGTTCATCTCGATGGTGCCCATATCGTTGATGGTGAACGACGCGCCGGTAATCATCCCGCGATCGTGTACGGCAGCCTGCAGGCGCGAGTCCTTCTGCTGCGATGCGATTTCGAAAGAATCATGGAACTGCTGCACAAAGGCGGCGGTGATCATGTTCTTGTTCGGATCAAAAGCCATTTTTATCACTCCAAAGATTATCGCCTGCGGGTTATCGGGTTACCGGCCCTGAATACACCAGGCGAGTGGCGCGTACGCCTGGCGGGAGATACCAGTTATCCGGCTACCACGCCGGGCTGTTGGAGTGATTTTGTTGCGGTTACGCGGTCGGAATCCCGACCAAATGAAAACGCCAGCGGTTAGGCTGGCGCTTGGTGCTGTGTGGTGGCTGTTACTCTTCTTTCTGGCGCAGCAGTTCTCGTAGGTGCGCGTCGTCATGCATGCGCTGTTTCAACAGGTAGCCCTCAAGCATCCAGATTTTTTGCACAGCGTTGTCGCGGGCGATCTTGCGGCCGATCTCGGCGTCGAAGTTCTCAGGGATGGCACAGGCGCTTTCCCCGGTAACGGTGAATCCGTTTTTCAAAACCAGCACGCAAAAAGTTAATACTTCTAACGCTTGCGGGGAATGCAGGGACGCTACCTGACGGAAACAAACCCCTGCGATACCATCACCTGCTGTGAAATAGTGCTCGCTGTCGATAGTACTCTCGATATGCTCAGGCGTCACGCGCGGCGCGGTTTTGCCTTTGGCTTGGATTTCCTGCTCGATTGCTTTGTCGGACATTGGTCTTTCCTCGGGTTATGCGACAGTTTGATCGCCATAGGTTTTCTGATAGAACGCACGTACCTGTGCGGAAACGCGTTCGTGATCGGCGTGTTTCGGATTGGTGTACGCCTCAGACTTCATCAGGTCGCGAATGCTTTGCTGCTCTTCAAGATTAATCGAGCCAGTGCCAATCGGATTATCCTCGCCCATCTCCGCACCTATTTTCGCCAGCATGCGGATCACCATCGGGTTGTTACCGATCTCGTCCATCTTGCCTTGATCGGCGGGGTCAGCCAGCGACATAAACGCGCGGTGCGCAAGCCCGATATTTTTCTGGAATTCCGCATCGGTTTTCCACGTACCGCGCAGCTCGGTAGCCGCCGCCTCTTGATCCAGCTCAACAGCACCGCCCACCAGCGCCGGCGCGCGACTCATGTACTCACCGAGGATAAAGCCCATCTGATCGTTGGTGATGCCCTTGGCGTGCGCTGCCTTGAGGAATCCCTGCATCTCTGGGTCGGCTTTGAACTCGTCCCACTTGAAGCCCTCAACTTCAACAGTAGGTGCATACTCGTCTACGGTTTTCGGCGCCGCGCTGGTGCCGCGCTGTTTTTCCAGGTGCGTGTAGGACTCTGCCAGCTTGCGCGCGGATCCTTCGATATTGAGTTTCCCGTCCTCGCCCATGACGCGGAATTTCTCAGGCACCCAATCATCGCCGCCTGGTTGATTCTGCGCGCCAGTGCTCAGCAATGAAGTGCTGCCGCCATCGCCGGTGCCTGGGTTGCCGCCGTCACCAGTGCCGCCACCTTCCCCACCTTCGCCAGCTGCGTTCATGAATAAGTGTTTAAGCTTCCACATCGTCGTTTACTCCGTCTGCCAGATTAAGCTGGCGCAAAATGAAATCGAGCACGTCACGTTGCCCGGCCTTAAAACAGGTTTGGCGGTCGCCCTCTGGGCCGCCCTTCACAAAAATCGATCCGCCGAAGCGTCGGGTTAATTCGTCCAGCACCTCGGCGCCGCCGGCCGTCTCTTCAAACAGCCGCTTGTAATCCAGTGGTGAAACTTGCTTGATGCCCATCAGCCCCCCGCCAGTTGTTGGCCAATTGCTTCACCGGCGCTTTGTCCTGCCGCGCCTGCCGCCTGCTGGCCGGCCTGCATCAGCAATGCCTGTTGCTGTTGTTGCTGCTGCGCCTTGGCGCGCTGGTCGCGCAGCGTGGACACGTCCGCCGACGAGCGCATAACCTTGGCCGGCACCCCCAATGCCTCGCCGACAACGCGGCTTGCCTCGTCGCTGTCCATGTTGTCGATAATGTCCGGGTAAACCTGAACCAGCTGCATAACGTTCTGGGCGTAACGCTCAATCGCCGTGACGTCCTCCAGCTTCTGCGCGCGAGCCAGCGGCGAGATATAGCGCACGTTGAAGTTGGCGGCGTTCATGCTCTCCGGCGGCTCAGGGAACACGCCTGCGCGGAACGCGATACCGAAACAGCGCTCAACCAGCGGCTGCAAGTATTCCGCCTGGAATCGTCCGTATACCGGCCCCAGCAACTGGCGGATCAGCGCGACGCGCACATGCACCTCGGTGGCAGTCATGGCCGGGCCATCCTGCGGCTGCAGCTGGTCGGCCATCATGATCTTGCGGATTGACGCCTGCAGGCGTTCCTCAGCGGTGAATGCGACGTTGAAATCGGAACCGGTGAGCAGCGGCTTCATACTGTCGACGCTGTTGGCCACGATGATGCGGCGCGGCCCTACTTTGACCGTTCGAGGGTTGAGCACGCCGTCATCCTCGGCGATCCACATGCCGGAGATTGCTAAATCCTGCGCGGCTTTCTCCATGCGTTTAGTTTCGTTCAGCTCTTTGCAATCGGGCAGCGCGTCATAAACCGGGCCGATGCCGTACGAACCGCCGGGGATTTTCATCCAGCGCGGCACGCAGCAAGGGAATTCGTGATATCCGGATTCACGCACCACCTTCTTGGCGGTCACGTCGATGTTGTACGACGCGAAGCGCAGGTTTTTAGCCAGGCGCGCGTTAACCATGTAATTCGTACGCGGGAAGATCGCGTGCAGAAAATCAAACTTGTCGTCTGGCTTGTCTTTTGCCGAACGGCGTATCTTCTCGCTTACCGCATCCTGGCCAAACTCGGCGATCGCCTGTTCGGCGGTCAGCTGGTAGCAGCGGAAAATCGTATCGACAATGCCATCCTTGCGGGTCGATGCAACGTAGCACTGCGCCAGCGGCCACTGCTGGAATGAATAGCCGCCCTCTTCCCGGTCTTCATCGACGTACAGCACAAACCAGCCGGCGCACACCACATCGAGATTGGCCTCGTAGCCCTCGGCGTCGAAGTTGGCCGCATGTATATTTTCCCACACCAGCGTGGCGCAAGTAGAAAGCCAGGCTTTGGCGTCGTCCGGCAGAGATTCACTGTCGAGGTTCAGCCACTGCGCGTTTGCCGGCGTCATGCCTGACATGAGAGCAGACGCCAGCATGCGCGAACTATCGGTCGCCGTGCCGTCCAGCAGCTTGGCCACCTTGTGCTTGGCGCTCTGGGCATCCAGCACCTCAGACGAGAAACCAGCGCCGCGCAGCGGGTACGTGTAGTCGTAGCACTCCCGCCAGACACTTTCGTGCACATGACGGGACGCCTTGAGCGTGTTCACGCGTTTAATCAGCCTTGCGGCGGTGTCGTCCATCAATCACGCCCCCAGCGTTGATTTGTTGCCTGCCGCCTGGGCGCCGCTCGCGAGCAGCGAATCACCGGAATCGGTAGCGCCCTGTGCGCCGCTGGCCAGCAGTGAAGAGCCTTTCTTGCGCTTCTTGCGGCTTGCTGCGTCGGCGTTTGCAGATTTAGCCGCGGCGTCTGCTGCTGCGTCTGCCTCGGCCTGCGGGTCGGTCTGTACTACTTTCGGTGCAGATCCACACATAGCGGTTTCCTTAGCCTGGTACGTGCCAGCCGTGTTCGGTTAAAACAGGTTTGCCCGGCGCCGGCTGCTTCTTGCCCTCTTCGTTCGTTACCATCGGGCCGGCACCACCGGTAGCCACATCGGTGGCTTTCTTCACCAGCGTGAGGAATTCGAGGTTATCGGTCAGGCGGTGATCGTCAGCATCGAGGAACTCCAGCCCTTCGAATCGAGCGATGATTGCTGCGCCCTGATCGTTCAGGCCGGAAAGGATCGCGTTGCGCTCATCTAGTGCTGCGCCGTCGAGCAGCTTGGCAACGCGCTGCTGCAAAATCGCCACGCTGCCATCGCCTTCGGGTTCACCTGTAGTAACGGCCGTGGCGCCAGCGGTAGCGGCGTTCAGTTGCTCAGGCGTATTTGCTGGTTGCTGTGCGACAGAATTCAGCAGCAGTGCGTCAGCGGCGTTTTCTTCCGGCCGCTGATTTTCCTGCCCTGGGGTTTGGATTTCTTTACGTGGTCGTCCCATTGCGTTTACTCCGTGGGTTGATGAGCGGTCATTGTCTGCCCTGCTTGCGGTCGGATTCCCGACCAATTACCGGGCGCTTGAACGTCCACCACTGCCGGTAAAGCACCGTCGGCAGGTTGCTGCGGTCTGAGCCCGTCGCCTGGCACCAGAGAGCGATCAGCGCCTCCCCGTCACCGTGACGCGGTTCAGATCCCGACTTCCAGCCGAGAACGGCAGATTTCGACACGCCCAATTCCTCGGCGATGCTCTGCGTTGCCATGCGGGTGCGGTTGATATCGGTAATCACGCGAAACCAGTCAGTGCGGAATGTCGCGACGAGAGGCATGATCAGCCCCCTAAACGCGCGCGTGCGCGAGCATAGAGAGGAGTGAACGCGCCGCCGGCCATTGCAAGAAGATGGGCCAAACAGGATTTTGTTCTTTTCCACCGCTGGGCACCCTGTGACTTTTCGCTATTTCCTGCTGGTCTTAGGGATAGGATTAAATTCTGCATTCGCGCAATTCCTCCACTTCCCTTGTGACTTGATCCAGCAATTCCAGCTCAGAGCCGTAATTCTTCTCCCATGTTTTTCTTCCTGCGTGTACGGCTACACCGTGGCCGCCAGTGCGGTGATGCGGTGGGCATAACGGGAGGGTTTGCTTATGGGTGGCGCGCAGTGCTGTTCCCTGTCCTGTGCGGATATGGTGTATTTCTGCAGGGGATGGGCCGTAACCCAGATTGCGGCAAACGACGCAGCCAAGTTCCGCCACGTCGGATAACCATTGTTGTTCGTCTTTGGTCGCCATGGTTCCCCCTATGCCGTGTAGCTGAGCAGTTGGGAGGCGGCGTTTTCTGCAGCCTGCTGATTGGGGAACGAGCGGAACAGGATGAAATTCCAGAGCACGTCGATGGTGGCTTTGTAGAGCTGGGCGAATTCGATATCGTCCATCTTTGCGAACGATACGCTGCGGGGTTCTTTGCGCTCGCTGCCATCCGGCATCTGGTATGCAGTGTAGTGGCCGGATTGAATCGTTACCCAGGCGCGGAATGCCTCGAACGATTTTGCGGCGCTGATATTCCCGGCGCGCTTTTCTGCCACATCCTGCAGATATTCGTCGGCGGCTGCCTGCAGCGTGCTTTCGTTCCCGGCGTAATACGCGAGGAATTTAACGTAACCGGTGATCAGCTCTTTGTCGGTCGGCGATATGGCGCCGCCGGTCGGTTCCCAGTATTGGAATCCGAGATTCAGCAGAGAGAAATATTTGCGGTGAAATGCCGGATTGCGAGCCTGGCTAAAATCGGCATATAGGACGGCACCGATCTTCACTTTGGTTTTCAGGAATTCGATCGCGTCCGGGGTGGCCGGCACTAACAAATTTCCTGCGGATTTTACAAACGAATACTGCGCCATTGGGTTCTCTCCGGTGGCGCAGCAGTTGCTCAGAATTAGAACGGGCTGGGTGTTCAGTCCAGCCCGTTAATTATAGCGCGTTTCCATCGGGTCTTACAATCGAATAACCGGCGGATTTTGCCAAATCAATCAACGCGTTAAATGATGCTATGTGCTCATTTTTCTTTACGATGCGAGTGCCTGTGATTGAGCCTTTTTCGCATGTTATTACTACTCTCCCGGTATTGGGCAATGACTTTATCAAATCTTCAATATCAATCAATTAACTATCTCTTTATTGTGTACTGCAAGGATATTGCACCAGAATACTGTACAAATAAACAGTAGTTATTTTTGTGCTGTTCGTCAAACAAAATACCCAGAGTGCAAAAATGCACTCTGGAACAAATTCAACCACTTGACGTTATCGGTGGTACTCAGTGAATGCCACCTGTAATGCTATTTCCCACCCTCCGGCACTGCTGGCGCTGGCGGCACTGTGTATACCCGCTCATACTTCACCTTCCAGTATTCAGATGGATCATTACCCCCTAGAACAAACATCGGTGGCAGTGCTTTATCTCCGTCATACAACCAACCCACCGGCTGCGCCTCCCGGTTAGCCAACTTCTCTTTAGCCTCAATAGCGCGATACTCCATTTTTCGGCTGTGCTCAACCCAGTCATCGCGCTCACGCTCGGCGTCAGCAAGGGCTCTGCTTTTTTCTTCAAGTGCCCGTACCAGCATCTCAACCGTTTCAGTTGAGAAGTGGCTACGCGTTTCGCCAATCACACGCAGCCGCTCGATATTTCCTTCGACGCTTTCGCCATATTCTGGCATTGCCTTGCGTGCGGCAATGTCGGCCTTAATCTGGCTCAATTGCTCAGTCGTTAGTGTCATGCACCCTCCGATTTTTTATTGGCCCTGCGCACCGCAGTTCGAATCATAGTGCGGCGATGGATTGCTTTTGCCGTGTAACGCAGGTAGCCAAGTCCATAGACCGCTTTTGCGTTGCGCCACATGTAACTAGATGCCATGCTGATGACGAACCCGGCAATGGCTACGCCACCGGCCACGCAGACGGTAGCGCCGACAATGCCGATAATAGCGATGATGTAGCTGATGATTGATACGAGCATCCTACTCATCCCCCACGGTGAAGCCAGCTGCGCGAATTGAGTCTTTCACGTCTTCCTTTTCCAACCAGGTTCCGCTTGGGTCTGGCCCCATCCACGGCTCGGGCGAATACGTCTCAGGCAACCGCACCGGCGTAGCCAGCTTGGCTTCCAGCTCGGCGATGCGCTTATCCTTCGCTTCCAGATCTGCAAGCAGGGCGATGATGATTTCCATCTCGTTATTGTTTATGAGAGCGAAAAACTCTCCATCAGCCGCATCCCATGCATACAGCGCCCCCTTGTCTGTCGGGTTTTCTCTGTGTGCCTTGAGCGCCAAGGAATATTTCGCGGCGGCCGCTTTCAGTTCGCTCAGCTTATTGTCCATCAGCGGATGCCTCTTCCCAGTCAACCCAAGCGTTTTCGCCATCCACATCAATTTCGCCAGCGTGCCCGCATTTGTCGCACAGCACTGCATCACCGAAATGCAGCCAATTATTGTCAATGCCATGACCGGTTACTGATGCGATGCCGTGACCGCAAGCAGGGCAATCATCAAGCCAGTCAACAGATACGGTAGTTGTCTTTTCTTCATTGCTCATAATGCTTTCTCCTGGGCCTATGGACAGCAACGGTCACTGCCGTAGCAGTAAAATCCGCCGTCTTTCTGATTTGACTCGCCACGTTTTCCGCATCCGGGGCATCTTGCCGTTTCGGGCTCCACCTCCCTAGCGCCGTCACCTGCCCGGCGGTTCCATGCCGCAATTGCCTTGTCCCGGTTTCCTGATAGTCGGCACTGAGCTTGGCAGCCAGGCTGAGGGCAGCAAACCATGAACCCACCAAGCGGGATGCAGTCAGGAGTCATCAGTTGCGGAGCCGTGTTGCCGCAGAACGGGCAAGGCTTCAGTTCATTTGCTGGCATCACGCACCTCCCAACTCTTTGTTTTCATGGCAAAGCGTAAAGTTGCGCGCTGCAAGTTCTGAATGGCGTGTTTTTGTCATTTCAGCACCGCCCAGGCGATCGCCGCCGCCACAACAGCCCAGAAAATTCCGCACGCCCAGAACATCGCCGCCCACGGTTTGCGAATCACCCACTCTTTGAATTTTTTCACTGTCCCTTCCCCTCTCTGCGATCACGCCAGTAATTCAGGCGTGATCTGAAATGTTCCCGGTATTGCTCCGGCGCCTCTTCAATCGCCACCAGCACCTTGGTGCGGGTGATCTTCCTCGCGAATAAATCGCGTACCAGGCCACAGGCACGCAGGTCGAACTGCTCTAAATCGCGTTGTTCCTGCGTCCAGGCGCCTCGATTGAATGGCAGGCCGGGCGGTAGATAGTCCGATTGCCCGGCCATTGTTTATGCCCTCGATTCGGCCGCCAGACGGCGCATGACGTCTTTTTCGCGTGGGGGTAACCCACTTGCCACGCTTTTCTGTATCTCGCGGCGTACGGCCGTTAGAGGCTTCAGGATGTGCAGTACCCGATCGAGGGGCATGCGGAGCATCAGCGCGATGCTTTCGGGAGAGCACCCCAGGCGCTGCAACTCGTAGATACCGGTCATCACCCGGCGGCCGTAGCTGATACGGTCACCGATTTTGACGATCGGGCCGGATTCGGCTGCCGGCCGGGCGACGCGCTGGGGTTTCGGAGGTGGGCAGTACGGCGCGCGGGAACGGGCGCGGGCTGCCTGGTTGATGCGGTCGAGAATCGCCGGCGCGTGGTCGCAGCCGTCATCCATCACAAACCGCTTATCGCGGATCATTTCGTTGATAGTGCTCATGGTCTTTCCTCGTTTTGGTCGTTCAAGCGCTGGTCAGGCGCTGGTTAAAAACTCTTTGTCGCTTCGTTCTTGTCGGCGTAACGCCGCTCTCTCGCTTGCCCGGTTTGCGCCCGGCGCGCGGCCTCCTCGTCGGTTATGTCTCGGATATATCCGTTTTCCAGCAGCGCATACGCGGTGCCAGTAGCGCCCTCGCGATTCAGGCGCAAAATCACTTCCATCAGCTGCGGGTCGGCGCCTTTGGTGTATACGGCGTCGCGGTACAGGCCGATCCACACGTCGCAATCCTGCTCGATCTGGCCAGTATCCTTACTGTCGCTCGGCACCGGGCGCTTGTCGGCACGGTCTTCGAGTTTGCGGTTCAGCTGGGTCAGCAGCAGCACCGGGCAATCCAATTCTTTGGCCAGATTTTTCAAGCCAGTGGTGATATCGCCATACGCAATATCGCGGCGCTCGGCTTCCTCGGCTTTCATCAGGGTCAGGTAGTCGATAGCCACCAGCCCCACCGTGCCGCGCTGGCGCTTCACTTTGCGGCACTCCGCCACGATGTGCGCCAGCGTCACGCCCGGCGTACTGTCGATCATCAGATTTGACTCGGCCAGCTCGGTGGCCTTGGCCATGGCGCGCGCCATATCGCTGTCGTCGTGGGCGCCAACGTAGAAAATCTCCGATTTCACGCGGGCTTCCTGCGCAACCATTCGCTCGATGATCCCCCGGTCGGTCATTTCCAGGCTGAAAACGAGCGTCGGTAGTCGGTGGTTCAGCGCAAAGTGCGCGCTGATTTTGTTGTACAGCGCTGTTTTACCCATCTTCGGGCGGGCTCCCACCACAACCAGCGCGCCGCGCAGCACCTGTTTCGGGTACATCAGCCGGTCGAGGCTCTCGATACCCAGCGTCAGGCCGGAGGCGCTGTCCGGGTCTTGGAACCGGCGATCCATCTCGTCCACCCATTCGCCGATCACGTCGCCCGCCGCGCGCAGGCCGCCGCGTTTGCCGGTTCTCGCATGGTCGGATACGGCGGTGATCATCTGCTGCACGCTGGCCAACTTGTTCGCCGCGTCCATGCCGTTGTTAGCGCCCACCAGCTCAACGCAGGCGTAAAGCTTCTCCAACGCGTAGCGGAGAACGGCCTTCTCACGTACGGCGTGCGCATAGCTGACCATCGCCGGGACGCTGGTATTCCGTCCGGTTTCCGCCAGGTACGCGAACCCACCTACTTGCTCCAGTACGCCCTTGCTCTCGAGTGAATCGCTCAGAGTGATCAGGTCAGTCGGTCTGCTGGCGTTCACCAGCGCGCGCAGCTCAGTGAAAATTATCCGGTGCGCCGCCAGGTAGAACGACTCCGGTTTCAACAGGCCGAACACTGCCGCCGCCCTGTCATGCTCAGTGTTGTGCATCAGGCTGCCGAGAATGGCCTGCTCAAGGTCGATGTTGTACGGCGCGGCCGGCAGGTTATCGATCATCGGCTCGGCCCTCTTTCACGGCGACATAGCAGCGCTCAGTGATCAGGTAGTCGAAGTTTTTACGACGCCACTGACCGCCGCGGCCGTTCGGCCGGTCTTCCAGCATCCACCGGCAGTTCTCGGCGATAAACTGCAGGTATGCCTGCCAGCGGGTTTCGTTGAACTTGAATTTCTTCCAGAAGTTACGCAGCGTGCGCTTACGGGTATCCGTCAGGATCTGCACCGTCGCCATTTCCGGCAGCGTAGCGTGATAGGCTTCGAGGATTTTTTGATAATCCATCCGATCGGCCTGCGGCTGTTCAGGGTGATCAGCGCCAGCTGATCCACCATCAGTAATCTCTGTAGTATTCTCTGTTGTATTCTCTTGTAACATTTGGTCATTTTGACCAGATGAGAACTGGTCATTCTGACCACATGCCATTTGGTCATTTTGACCATATGCATTTACGCAACTTAGCTTTTCCAATTGGTCATAATTTATCGTGTACCACTTGGTGCGGGTGTACGGATCATTCAGCAATTCGCGATGCAGTTTCGCCGACAAAATAAGCCCTGCAGATTCCAGACTGGCCAGCGTGCGCTTGATGGTGCTGTCAGACCAAAAGACTAATTCTTCTGACCACTCAGCCGCTGTTCTGTAAAACCAGACGCGTCCGCCGTGCCGGTGTTCAGAACGGCTTAACCAGTAGTGGATCTGCTGCAGCAAGATAGCTTCATTCAGCCCAATCTTGGCCGCTAGCGACGGCATAACCAGCAGCGGCGGCTCGTTTATCAGAAGCTTGGAAGTGTTCATCGTCAGATCCCCAGCGCGTCCGCTATCTGTCGGCACGCGTCCTGGCACTGCTCCGGCGATAAATTGAGTTGGCGCAGCGCGGCCTTGCTCTGCTCGTATTGTTCCCAGACCGACAGCGCAGCAGCGCGCCGACCTTCAAAAATTGGCTCGATCTCTTCCCGGTGCGCTGGCGCGCCGTTCAGCTTGTAGCCGTTCCGCCAGGTGATACGGTCGATTGAATTGAGCATTGGTCTTTCCTCGGTACAAAGTTTTTACGCGGCGCTGGTCAGGCGCTGGGTTTCCTGCAAGGCGATTAACGCCCCTGCTATTCGCTGCGGGGTGTCACAGGCGCCGAGCAGGATTGCAATAATCGCGGCGGCAAATTCACGGATTGCCACCGACAGCAAATACTGCTGAGTCGGGCCGGCCAGTCGGGCGCGACGTTCCGCCGGCAGAGCGGCGAGCATAGCGTCGGCCAGCTCCTGCACCTTCTCACGCGCGGCTTTCGACTCGCTGCGCATGTGGCGAAATATCGCCTGCCGGTTGGTGTTGATCGCTCGCCAGTCGGCGGCGCCGGTTTCATCCTCGATTGGATACAGGCGAACCCGATCGCCGTCGGCGCCGAGCTGGAACCATGCGCGGGTGATCTCGATGGCAACGTGTTCCTGCCCCTGCTCCGCCGCCCAGCCCACGATCTCGTTTTTCAGTTTCTCTATGTTTTCCACTTCGCGTCTCCTGTCGCTCGAACCCGATTACGCATAATCAGATTTCGGTGGGGTTGGTTGTTAAGCTGCACCCTTGTTGAGCACGTCACGGTTTTGGTAAAGCGCGGGGTCATACTTCAGCGCACCTTCCGTGATTCGCTCTAGGCGAGCGGCGCGGCCTTCTGGCACTAACTCACCCCATGCGTACACCGTGGGTTTTTGGACTCCGGCGGCGGCGGCTAAAGCTGCTTTCGTTTTGAAAAATGCGATTGCATCTGCGGTATACATGCGAACACCTCCTGTTAGATTTTCCGAACAAATTAGATGTTCAAGATAACGAAGTCAAGAGAATTTAGAATTATCTAACTATGAAATTACCCGGCGAGCGCATACGTGCGCGTAGAAAAGAACTGAAGTTAACCCAGCGCGCTCTCGCGAAGATCGTGCCGGTTTCACACGTCACCGTTTCACAGTGGGAAACAGGCGATAGCGAACCTGGGGGGAAGAACCTATTCGCCCTAAGCAAGGCGCTTCAATGCACCCCCACCTGGATTCTCTACGGGGACGATAGCCAGCAGCCAGGAGAGCCGGAGGAGTTACCGCCGCAACTTGATGAGCGAGAAAAAGAACTGTTGGATCTATTCAAGGCTTTGCCTGAGTCTGAAAAGGAATCCCACCTTGCAATGCTTCGCGACAAAGTTGATGGGTTCAACCGCCTGTTTGAAGAACTGCTAAAAGCCAGAAAATCCAAATAAAAAAATTACCCAACATTTCAATGTGTTGGGTTTTTTATTGTCTTTTTTGTTCGTTTTTTCTAATTTTATGATTGACCATATAGTTAGATTTATCTAAATTAAGCCCATCAACAGCGCACTAACCCTGCAGCGGTTGTTCAGAAATGTTCCGCCAGCCGGGCGATACGCGGCAAAGAATTTAAACGTGGTGGTCGTAACTTCGGGGCGTTGTTCTCGGCCACCACAACCCGAAAGACATTGCTGTGTGTAGTCTTTCGCCCCGCGCGCCGGGGCAATTTTTTCACCCAGCAAATTGAGGAAAGACCGGGAGCCTGACCAGCTCTGACAGCAGGGAAAGACCGGCAACCACCAGACGTAAAAAAACCCGCCGAAGCGGGTTCTTTTACCCCGGCGCCGACCAAAGCAACCGGGAATGATACAGGGGACCGACCCTGTATCGAGGAAAGACCAATAACCCATGGAGCTACTGATCAGCTCCGATTATATCAGGAGTCGCTATGAAAGCACTACAGATACCCGTCACGCTGTTTATCCACGCGAACGTTAGCCAGTACACGCAAGATAAAATCTCTGTGTTCACCATGGACATGTCTCAGTACCCGGAATACGTGCTGCTGGAAACCCGAACAATCCACATCGACGTTAACCAGCCTGAACCGATCGACATCATCGGGAAACAGGTTGAAGCGTTGAAGCTGGAAAAAGCCCGTCTGGCCGACGCCACTTACAAACGCATTGCCGAGATCGACGATCAGGTGCAGCAACTGCTTTGCATTGAGCACTGCCCTGTCGACGCCGACGAACTCCCGTACTGAGGGCGTGGCCATGGATATCGAAATGGATAACCTGAAATCAGAGCTGGTGCTGTGGTGTGGAGTCGATCCAGCAAGCCAACGCGATCAGTTCGAAGCCGCGGCGACGCACGGCTATTCCGACGAGGCGATCGAGGTTTTCACCTACATCGACGGCAACGCCGCCGACACCCGCGACCGCTTGCTAATGGCCGTAATGATGGCGACGTCTGACAACCTGCAGCAGCGCCAACGTGAGCTTTACAGCTGGTATTGCGACAACGTGAAAGCCGTAGCGCGCGAGAAATTTTAACCCACCCCGGCGCCTGACCAGCGCCGTTTTTAAACAGAGGAAAGACCAAAAATGCCTATCTACATTTCACTTTTTGAGCCTAAGAAAAAGGCTCAGGTTAACGGCGCCGTGCCGCTGGTGATCGCGTTGGAAGCGCCAAACAAGCGCGCGGCCGAAAGCATCGCCACCGGCAAACTGTACGAATCCTACCCGGAGGGCGGCGACAACTTCTTCAACCCGAAAACCGTCGAAGATCAAACTGGCCACCCTCGCCCGGCTGTCGGTCAGTTCGATGAAAAATTTGCCGCTGATAACGTGTTCGACGGCAACGCCTGGACGCCAAAAGGGCCAGAGCCAGAATTGCCGGCCGGGCCTAGCGACCTGATGGCGCAGCCTGCCAACGTTCGGATCGCCGCCGTTGTGATGTACGGTGATGGCGAGATCGATGATAGTCAGTTATCGCTGGTTGTGGATTTGCTCAATGACGAGGAAACGCCAGATGATACCGGCATGCGCGCGGTGATCGACGGGCTTGTATCAGTTCCCGCTGTCGGCGCCATGTACCCCGCATCCGTCTACAAATTGGTTTCAGCACTGTTCCAAAACACCACCGCCATGCCGACCAGAGAAGCCACCACCGCATTCGCACAGGCCTGGGTCGACAAGCCTGACGATCGCGAAAACCTCACGCAGAACAGCACCAGCACCAGCACCAGCACCAGCACCGACAATACCGGCGGTGCGGCCGACTACAACACCCTGAGCATGCACACCGCACTGTCGATCATGGGCGTTAATCCTGCGGATGCGAAAGCGGCTGACGTGAAGAACGCCAAAGAGATTATCGCAAACCGCGATAACGCTTGGCGCGCGTGGGACAAAACGCTGCGTGTGATCGTCGGCATTCTCAACGTCGAAACGGACGTGCGCCACGGCATCATTTCCGACGGCCTGAAAAACCTCAAGCTGATCAGCGACGACGCAGAACGCCTGCACTTTGTGAAATCCCGTCTTGCTGGTCACCCTGCATGCGCCGAACTGGCGAACTATGGCAAGGGCGACGAGAAGCCGGTCGAGGTGGCCAACCTTGGCGGCGGCCGCTTCTCTATCGAAGGTCTGATCGGAAGCGGTGAGCCGCAGCATACGGATCCAGACACGGCGCAGCCTGCCGCCTCAAATCAGGGTGAAAAAACGGAAGTGGCGCAGCAGCAGGTTACCGATGCCGCGGCTGCGCAGGCCAAGCAGCAACTGGATCAGATGGGCTATGGCGTTTACGCCAACGCGCCAGCGGAGAAATCCCCGCAACTGCAGCAGGCGGAAGAAAACGCCGACCGCGCCGAAGCGCTGGCGCAGCAGCTGAAAGCCGACGATTTCCAGCAGCGCGCCGCGCAGGTTGCGCAGGTGATCGCCGAGCAGCCAGCTGAGGCCCAGAAGAATCTCGATATCTGGAAGCGCGTTATGCGTACAGATCCTCGATATACGAAGCCGATCGAAGGGGCTGGCTATGTCGGTACCAGCATCAACAGCGAATACATGTTTATGCGCGCAACCGAAATTTTTGGCCCTATCGGTACGGGCTGGGGATTTGACATTGTAGAAGAGAAGATGATCGCCGGCGCACCAATGAGCGAGGCCGTATTCGAGGGCGGGAAAATTATTGGTAACCGCATTCTACGCGATGCAGACGGTTCTATCTTGTTCGAGCAGAACCACAGCCTACTGATCGAGTTTTGGTATGTTCTGAACGGCACCAAAGGCCGAGTTACGGCATATGGCGCCACGCCATATATGTACAAAACGAAGCGCGGTTTTATGGCTGACGGTGAGGTGATGAAAAAGAGCCTCACCGACGCGATCAAAAAGTCGCTGTCCATGCTGGGCTTCTCCGCCGACGTGTTCCTGGGTTGGCACGACCTGCCGGAATATCGCGAAGAAAACGCCACCGAGTTCGCGATCAGAAATGCCAGTGACAAGGCCGAAGACGTAACGCGCCTGCGTGAAGAACTGGACGAGAAGCTGGCAAAAGTCGCCGACACCATCACATCTGCTGTAACAGTCAACGAGGCTAGTAAGGTTCACGCCTCCATCGCTCGCGAGGTCGAAACGCATCGCAAGGCCGCTGAGGCAAAAGGCGATGCCGATCATGCCAAGTACCTGGCCGGCCGCCTGCGCCGCCTCACCGCACTGAAAGATGAACGTATCGCCGCATTGTCCGAGGAGAAAGCACCATGAGCACTACCGCCATTGCATTAGCAGCTGATTACGCCAAGTTGCACGAACTGGTCGAAACCTCCGACGATCTGACGCCGGAGATGATCGCCGACACGCTTGAAGGTATTGAAGGGGCGCTCGGCGACAAGCTGGACGCCGCTTTTATCCACGTTCGCAATATCGAGGGGCAGGCCGACACGCTGACGGCGGAAATCAAACGCCTGACCGACCGTAAAAAGTCATTCGAGAACCGCGCCAAGTCGATCCGCAAGTATGTGCTGACGTGCCTGCTGGCCAGCGGTCAAGGCTCAATTAAAACCACGGCGAACACCTTCACGGCGCGCAAAGGCTCCGCCAGCGTGGTGGTCGACAATGCCGACCTGCTGCCCGATGAACTGGTGACGGTGCAAACGGTGGTGGCGCCGGACAAGAAAGCCATCAAGGAGGCAATCGAGAACGGCGTGGAAGTCAAAGGCGCGCATATCGAAATCGGCGAACCATCGCTGCAGGTGCGGTAATCACTCGGCCCCGGCAACGGGGCCAATACTGAGGATCTCACATGCTGAGAATGTACCTGGCCAAAGGCGATGCGGTGCACGTGACCTTCCCTGACGGTACCACCGGAATCATTGAGGCCGAGAGCCGAGGCGAACTGGCTTTCCACTTCCCGCAATCTGTACGCCTGACACGCGAGAAAGAAGCCTTTAAAAAACCGATTACGCCTAATCAGAAATAACCACCCCCGCCATGTTTGCATTGTTGGAAACCACACAACGGGGAACAGCAATGCAACCATGGCAACCAGGCGCCCGCCTACTCTCTGATTTTGATATCAAGATCGGCCGGCTGTCTGCCAGCGTCAGAAAAGCGACGCTGAGCGATGACGATATCACCCGGGCGTGTCGTGTGACCGACGACGCAATCGCCCAATTGCTGAAACCGAGGAAAGACCATGTCCAACAAATTGACCCTGGGGGAGTGGAATAAGCGGCTCCCGCGCCCGCGCAGCCATGAAACCGTTCGCCGCTGGATCCGTGCTGGGAAAATCTACCCTGCGCCGGTGCTGGATGGCCGGGAGTACCTTTTTGACGAGCAGGCCGTGCGGATCGATACACCGTGCAGCCCAACCAGCGAGCTACTGCAGAGAATCACCAATGGCAAGAACCAGAAACCACGCAAGGCGCGATCTCCCGCCAAACCTCTACGTCCGTAATGGCGGCTATTACTGCTACCGCGACCCGCGCACCGGTAAAGAATACGGGCTCGGTCGCGATAAGCGCCTGGCGGTGACCGAGGCGATCGCCGCCAACATGGCGTTTTTTGGTAGTGAAGAAATTAAGCCGCTGGCGCAACGCCTGCAGGATGCAAACAACGTCACGCTGCACGCCTGGCTCGATCGATACGACGAGATAGTGCTACGCCGCGAGCTGAAGGAAAAGACAATGGCCAACCACCGCAGCAGAATGAAAGCCTTTCGCAGCACCCTGCCGGATAAGGCGATGTGCGATTTTACAACGCGGGATATTGCCGACTTCCTGAATGGATACGTTGAGGCCGGCAAGGCGGCCAGCGCCAAATTGATGCGCGGCGCGCTGCTGGATGTATTCCGCGAAGCTGTCGCCGACGGCATCATTCAGCACAACCCTGTCGAGGCTTCGCGAAACCCGAGAGTTGAGGTGAAGCGCGCACGGTTGCTGCTGGACGAGTTTTTAACGATCCGGGCGCAGGCGGTGAACTTTCCGCACTGGTTCCGCATCGCGATGGACATAGCTTTGGTGACTGGTCAGCGTATTAGCGATATTTGTAACATGCGGTGGGCCGACATTGTCGATTTTCGTCTGCGAGTCGTGCAGGAAAAAACCGGTGCCAGAATAACGATCCCGGTTGAACTGTCGATCGCTGGGTTATCTCTGGAAAATCTGATCGAGGAATGCTGGGAACTGTCCGCCGGCTGCGAGTTTATTTTGGTGAGCCGTAAAGGTGAGAAAATCGCGCAGCGGACAATGACGGACTACTTCACGAAATCGCGCCGGCTCACGCCGCTATCGTGGGACGCCGACAAAGAGCCGCCATCATTCCATGAGATCCGGAGCCTATCGGCGCGCCTGCATACTGACGCGCGCGGCGGCGAGTTTGCGCAGCATCTTCTCGGCCACAAATCGGCGGAAATGACAGCCCGTTACCAGGACTCGCGCGGTAGTGAATGGGATGATATTCAGATATGATTATGAACTTATTTCGACTAATAATGACCTTGGTCGCTCAACCTATTGATAATAAAGTAGTTTTAAAATGCGCCTATTTCTCGCCAAAGGACGTGAAAAGTCCTTACTCCGTCGCCACCCTTGGGTGTTCTCCGGTGCCGTTCAACGCGTTGAGGGTAAAGCCCTCTCCGGTGAAACCATCGATATTCTCGACAGCCAGGGCAAGTGGCTGGCGCGCGGCGCCTATTCGCCCGAGTCGCAGATCCGCGCACGCGTCTGGACCTTCCAGAAAGATGAAGAGATTAACATCGATTTCTTCATTCGCCGCCTGCAGCAAGCACAAAGCTGGCGCGATTGGGTCGCGCAGCGCGACGGTCTGGACGGATACCGTCTGATCGCCGGCGAGTCCGACGGCATGCCGGGTATCACTATCGATCGCTTCCAGAATTTCCTGGTGCTGCAGCTGCTGTCCGCCGGTGCCGAATACCAGCGCCCGGCCCTGCTTTCCGCCCTGCAACATTGCTACCCGGAATGTTCGATCTACGATCGCTCCGACGTTGCGGTGCGCAAAAAAGAAGGCCTGCCGCTGGCGCAGGGCCCGGTGCTGGGCGATCTGCCGCCGGAACTGCTGCCGATCACCGAACACGGCATGAAGCTGCTGGTGGATATTCAGCAGGGGCACAAGACCGGTTTCTACCTCGACCAGCGCGACAGCCGCCTGGCGGCGCGCAATTACTCCGCCGGCCGTCGGGTGCTGAACTGCTTCTCCTACACCGGCGCCTTCGCCGTTTCCGCTCTGATGGGCGGCTGCGCGCAGGTGATCAGCGTGGATACCTCGCAGGCGGCGCTGGATATCGCCCGGCAGAACGTCGAGCTCAACAAGCTGGATCTGAACAAAGCGGAGTTCGTCCGCGATGACGTGTTCCAGCTGCTGCGCAACTACCGCACCCAGGGCGAGAAATTCGATCTGATCATCATGGATCCGCCGAAGTTCGTCGAGAACAAAAACCAGCTGGCCAGCGCCTGCCGCGGCTACAAAGACATCAACATGCTGGCGCTACAGCTGCTGAATCCGGGCGGCATTCTGCTCAGCTTCTCCTGCTCCGGGCTGATGCCGACCGACCTGTTCCAGAAAATTTTGGCCGACGCCGCTGTAGATGCCGGACGTGATGTACAATTTATAGAGCAGTTCCGGCAGGCTGCCGATCACCCGGTGATCGCCACGTATCCTGAGGGGCTGTACCTGAAAGGATTCGCTTGTCGGGTGATGTAACTTGAAATGCGCTGCCTTGCCCCCATATATGAGCAAGGCATTGTTTCTCAGGAGGTCATCATGATTGCCAGCAAATTCGGTATCGGACAACAGGTTAGGCATAAACTGCTGGGGTATTTGGGTGTCGTGATCGATATCGACCCGGAATACTCTTTGGAACAACCCAAAGCTGACGAAATAGCGGCGAACGATGAACTGCGTTCCGCCCCTTGGTACCACGTGGTGATGGAAGACGAGGAAGGCCAACCAGTACACACCTATCTGGCTGAAGCGCAGTTGGATAGCGAAGCCCAGGAGGCACACCCCGAGCAACCATCGCTGGATGAACTGGCGGAATCCATCCGTCACCAGCTACAGGCGCCACGCTTGCGCAATTGACCGCGCCAAGACCTGAGAAACCCGAGAGGGCCTGGCATCGTGCCAGGCCCTTTTTATTCAGCGCTCCAACCCCAAACGCGGAATGTCGATTTTCGGACAGCGATCCATCACCACGCACAGCCCGGCCTGTTGCGCCAACTCTGCCGCCTGATCGTTAATCACCCCGACCTGCAGCCACAGCGCCTTGGCGCCGATCGCTATCGCCTCTTGCGCCACGCCGTAAGCCGCCTCTGAATTGCGAAACACGTCAACCATATCCACCGGCTGTGGTATAGCGGCCAGCGTAGCGTAAACCGGCTGCCCCAGCAGCGTCTGCCCCGCCAGTTTTGGGCTGACCGGGATCACCTGATACCCTTGCGCCAACAGATACGCCATCACCCCATAGCTGGGCCGCGACGGGTTATCGCTGGCACCGACCAGCGCGATCGTTTTCACCCGCTGCAACAGCAGGGCAATATCTTGATCTTGCATCTTCAACTCCCGTTTATCACTGCGTCACTCTCCGTTTCGAGTGTAACCGATCGGCATCCGCTCGGCTAAACGCAACATGAGGGAAACTTCAGCGCAATCTTATGGTCAGAGGCTGTCGCGGTTTAGCTGCTCATGGTCGTGTCTAATCGCGATAAAATATGTGAAAATGTAAACAAAATACCCAATTGATAAATTTTGACACAACCTGTGCCGTGTTCAACACTTAGGGCTACGTCACTTTATAAGGAGATAATGATGAAATTTGGTCTGGTGGTTGCGGCGTTGCTCAGCATCAGCATGCCTGCCGCGGCTACGACCCTGAAACTCTCCCCGGACATCGACCTGTTGGTGGTCGACGGCAAGAAAATGACAGGTTCGTTGTTAAAAGGCGCCGACAGTCTTGAACTGGATGGCGGACAGCACCAGCTGCTGTTTAAAGTGACCAAAACCGTCCGCGCCGGCCAGCATACGCAGGCCTATGCATCCCTGCCGCTGGTTGCCTCTTTCAATACGCAAAAGATCAGCCAGGTGGCGATCGAACTGCCGCGCATCGAGAACGATCGCGATGCGCAACGCTTTGACAAAACGTTGAACTACCTGGTGGTCGATAAAGACGGTAACACACTGCCGTTTCGACATGACGTGCTGCATCCCGACAGCGTCACCTTCAATGCCGATTTGGAAAAGGTGATGACGGATTATAATCGCCAGAATCGCCCGGCCTCCGTCTCCTCCTTCGTTCAGATGAACACCGGTAATCCCTCAACTCCCCCGCTGGCCGGCACGCCGTTGAACGCCCCAACGGTGACGTTGAAAGGAGAAAATGTGTCGGAACAAATGCTGCAATATTGGTTCCAGCAAGCCGACAAAGAAACGCAGAAACGTTTTCTGCGGTGGGCCAATAAACAACCGGTTCGCTGATCCTACCCGGCGTCTTTCCTCGCAAGGCGCCTTTTCTTCGCATTTTCAGGCGCAAACGCTAGGCAGTGAAAAACAGTTTCAGTAATCTGTCGCACATCCCCGATTAGCGAAGGACACCGAGATGGAATTGACCACCCGCACTATCGCCGCGCGCAAGCACATTGCGCTGGTGGCGCACGATCACCGCAAACAGGCCCTGTTGGAGTGGGTAGAGAGCCACAAGACCATTCTGGCGCAGCATCAACTGTACGCCACCGGCACCACCGGCAATCTGATCCAGCGCGCCAGCGGCATTCCGGTCACCAGCATGCTGAGTGGCCCAATGGGCGGCGACCAACAGGTCGGCGCATTGATTGCAGAAGGCAAGATAGACATGCTGATCTTCTTTTGGGATCCGCTGAACGCGGTACCGCACGATCCGGACGTGAAGGCGCTTCTGCGGCTGGCGACCGTATGGAATATCCCGGTGGCCACCAACCGCTCGACCGCGGACTTTCTGATCGACTCTCCGCTGTTCAAAAGCGAAGTGGAGATCGCCATCCCCGACTATCAGCGCTATCTGCAAGAGCGCCTGAAATAGTCCTCGCGGCCTGGCTACCGCCAGGCCTGATGCCTACGGTTTTTTCTGCACCGGTACGCCAAGATCTTGCAGCTGTTCGACGAACACCGAAGGGCGTTCACGATCCTGCAACAGCCAGACCTGATGTTTGGCGCGAGTCAATGCGACATACAGCAGGCGGCGCTCTTCAGCATCCGGAAAATCCTCCGGCTGCGGCAGCAGCACCTCTTCCAACACCGACTCGCGCGCCACGGCGGGGAAACCGTCACGCCCTTCATGCAAACCGGCGATGATGACGTATTCCGCCTGCTGCCCCTTGCTGGCGTGGATGGTCATGAACTCCAGATCCAGCTTGGGCCAGCGGGTGGCCGCTTTCGCCAGCGCTTCCGGTTTCAGATGATGGTAGCGCGCCAGTACCAGGATACGCTCGTCCGGTTTGGCATAGCCGCTCAGTTTATCCAGCAAGGGCTCCAGCTGCTCGTGCGGCAGGATCGCCACCGACTTTTTATTGCCCTTGCTCAGGCTGTTGAGCGGTTTTTTCAACTGATGCGGGTTCTGCTGCACGAAACGGTTGGCGACCTCACCGATACGTTCATTGAAGCGATAAGTGGTATCCAGCGCGCACTGCGCCCCTTCACCGAAGTGAGTGGCAAAAGCCGTGGTTAACGTCAACTCTGCGCCGCTGAAACGATAAATCGCCTGCCAGTCATCCCCCACCGCAAACAGGCAGGTCTGTTTGTTTTGCCGGCGCAGCGCCGCCAGCAACAGCGCACGCTGCGGCGAGATATCCTGAAACTCATCGACCAGAATATGTTTCCACGGGCTGACAAAGCGCCCCTTATCGAGAATATTGACAGCCTGATGGATCAGGCCGGAGAAATCCACCGCCCCTTCCTCTTTCAGGGCGCTTTTCCAAGCTTTCAGCAGCGGTGCCATCAGCCGGATGCGTTTTGAAAACAGATCGCGGATTTCTTCATCCGCCTGCTCAATCATTTCCGCCTGGCTGCCGCCGTGCATGCGCATCAGCCCCAGCCAGCGTTCCAAGCGGCCCGCCAGCCGATCCGCCAGGCGTTGATCCTGCCAAAAGTCGCCTTCCGGCACTTCCCATGCCAACTCGTCGCTCAACCACTGACGCCACCCCTTGGCCTGGGCTTTTTTCTCTGCGCACTGCTGGCGCCAATGGGTAATCAGCAACGCTTTGCGTGCTTTGGCATCGGTTTCCAACCGGCTGATGGCCGGAGCCTTGCGGCTGCCTTGTTGAATAATCTGTAGCGCCAATGCATGGAATGTCTTGGCCTGAATACCGGCATCGCCCAAGCGCTCTTTGATGCGGTCATTCATTTCACTGGCAGCCTGGCGGCCGAACGCCAACAGCAAGATTTGCCCCGGTTCCGCCTCCTGACGGCGCAGCAGCCAGCCGGCGCGCGCCACCAGCACCGACGTTTTGCCGCTGCCGGCCCCCGCCAATACCAGAACGGAATCCTCGCCGTTGACCACCGCACGGCTCTGAGAGTCATTGAGCGGTGAACTCTCGACGGTCTGGAAGAAGTCGTGATGTTGCTCCAGCATGCGTTCGGTCCACTGCCGGTTGCGTTGTTCGACGCGGCGCAGCCCCTGCTGCAGCCATTGCAGACACAGATGATAATCAACCCGGCAGTTATCAAACTCATCCAGACGCGCTACCGGCATCGGCAACGCGGAGAAAGCCTCGTGGATTTGCTGCTGCAACTTGCCCAGCTCAGACTTTTTAAACCATTTGTCTTGCTGCTCGATGCGCTGGATCTGCGCCACCTGCTGTTGCAACACGCCGGCGCTGACCTCGCTCATTTCTGCGCTCCACTGCTGCCAGGCCTGCAGCAGATAATGATGAAAACGCTGCGTTTCCTGCCATTCGGTGCCGTGCAGCCGCACCACTTTTTCGTCCGGCAATTCAAATTCAAGCTCGCCCCAGACGATGCCGCGCTTGCACCTGACCTGAATCAATTGATTGAAGGGGATCAGGTATTCATGTTTTTCCCCGCTCACCTCAACGCCGGCGTGCAGCAACCGCACGCGGTTATAAGGGTGCTGAGCCAGGTGTTTCCCCAGCGATGTCGCTTTAAGTTCCATATCGTCGCGCCATGACTATGTTGAGATTAAATAACGGATATCTGCCAGTTTACCTGTGATAAGCAGTGGCACTCTAGCGCTAAAAAAAGGGTAGAATAGATTTTGCGTTTTTATCGTGAATACGCCCGCATCGCGGTTTGGCCATCATTAGAGCAGAATGACGTCTATGCGTACTGTACTGAATATTCTTAATTTTGTGTTGGGCGGTTTCTTCACCACGCTGGGTTGGCTCATCGCCACGGTGTTCAGCGTGCTGCTGGTCATCACGCTGCCGCTCACCCGCTCCTGCTGGGAAATCACCAAGCTGTCGCTGGTGCCTTTCGGCAATGAGGCAATCCACGTCGATGAACTCTACCCGGAAAAAAGCAATGCGCTGCTCTCCGCCGGCGGTTCGCTGCTCAACATTATCTGGTTGGTGCTGTTCGGCTGGTGGCTATGCCTGTCACACATCGCCGCCGGTATCGTGCAGTGCGTTTCGATCATCGGCATTCCGGTCGGCATCGCCAATTTCAAAATTGCCGCCATCGCGCTGTGGCCGGTGGGGCGCCGCGTCGTCTCGGTAGAAATGGCTCAGCAAGCGCGTATTGAGAATGCTCGCCGCCACTATCATCAGCGTTAATTTTTTCTCCGTTTGAGGAGTTTTTCGTGCTCTCTTTTGCACCCGCAGTTCGTCGTTATACCTACAACAGCAACCTGCTGTACCACCTGCGCATCCTTATTGCGCTGATCGGCACCACCGCCGTTCCCTGGTGGCTGGGCATTCCCAAGCTGACCATCCCGCTAACGCTGGGCGTCGTGGCGGCGGCCCTGACTGATTTGGATGACCGCCTGGCCGGCAGGTTACGCAACCTGCTGATCACGCTGGTGTGCTTCTTTGTCGCCTCTGCTTCAATCGAGCTGCTGTTCCCCTACCCCTGGTTGTTCGCCCTTGGCTTAACCACGTCAACCTGCGGTTTTATCCTGCTCGGTGCCTTGGGGCAACGTTATGCCACCATCGCCTTCGGCGCGCTGCTGATCGCGGTTTATACCATGCTCGGTACCGCCATGTACGACGCCTGGTATCAGCAACCGCTGCTGTTGGTGATCGGCGCACTGTGGTACAACCTGCTGACGCTGGCGGGCCACCTGCTGTTCCCTATCCGGCCGCTGCAAGAGAACCTGGCGCGCTGCTACGATCAGTTGGCCAACTATCTGGATGCCAAAGCCAATCTGTTCGATCCCGATGCCGAGCGCGACGCCGATCTGCCCTGGATGGATGTCGCGATGGCCAACAGCGCCTTGGTCGCGTTGCTTAACCAAACCAAAGCCTCGCTGCTGACGCGCCTGAAAGGCGATCGCGGCCAGCGTGGCACCCGCCGCACCTTGCACTACTATTTTGTCGCGCAGGATATCCACGAACGCGCCAGCTCTTCCCACGTTCAGTACCACGCGCTCAGCCGCCAATTCCGCCACAGCGACATTTTGTTCCGCTTCCAGCGTTTGCTGAGCATGCAGGCGCGCGCCTGCCGCCAATTGGCACAATCGATCCTGCTGCGGCAAAAGTACCAGCACAACCCGCGCTTTGAACCGGCTTTCAGCCGCATTCAGGAGGCGTTGGTGCGCATCGCCGAAACCCAGGGCAATACCGAGCAGACCAAGGCGCTGGCGCATCTGTTGAAAAACCTGCATGCGATCGATGCGCAGCTGGCCAATATCGAATCAGAGCAGACGCTGGCCAGCGGGCAAGCGGAAGAGAACAGCCTGGCCGATGACCGCTTAACCGGCTGGAGCGATATCCGGCTGCGCATCAGCCGCCATTTGACGCCCCAGTCGGCCCTGTTTCGCCACGCGATCCGTATGTCGGTGGTGCTTTGCGTGGGTTACGCCTTCATTCAATTCACCGGCATGCAGCACGGTTACTGGATCCTGTTGACCAGCCTGTTCGTCTGCCAACCGAACTACAATGCCACCCGCCGACGCCTGGCATTGCGCATCATCGGTACCCTGGCCGGTATTCTTATCGGCCTGCCAATCCTCTATTTCGTGCCTTCACTGGAAGGTCAGCTGGTGTTGATCGTCATCACCGGCGTTCTGTTCTTCGCTTTCCGCACCGTACAATATGCGCACGCGACGATGTTCATCACGCTGCTGGTGCTGTTGTGCTTTAACCTGTTGGGTGAAGGATTCGAAGTGGCAGCTCCGCGCGTTTACGATACCTTGCTGGGCTGCGCCATCGCTTGGGCGGCAGTCAGCTTTATCTGGCCGGACTGGAAGTTCCGCCAACTGCCGGCGGTGGTGGATAAAACGCTGAATGCCAACTGCCGTTATCTGGACGCCATTCTGGTGCAATACCACCAGGGTAAGGATAACGGCCTCGCCTACCGCATTGCGCGGCGAGATGCCCACAACAGCGATGCCGAGCTGGCTTCGGTCATCTCCAACATGTCCGCCGATCCTAAGGCCGACAAGGCTCTGCAGGAAGCCGCCTTTCGCCTGCTCTGCCTGAACCACACACTCCTGAGTTACATCTCGGCGTTGGGTGCGCACCGCGAGCGGCTGAATACCCCTGCCACGCTCGACCTGCTCAATGATGCCGTGTGTTACGTGGACGGCGCCCTGCATCAGGAAGAACAGAACAGCCAGCGCATTGCGCAGGCGCTGGAACAGCTGGCGGAGCGCATTCGCCAAGCCGTTCCGGAACCTGAAAGCAAAGAACAGCTGGTTTTGCAGCAGGTGGGTCTGGTGCTAGAACTTCTGCCGGAACTCACCGCGCTGCACACCCAAATCAATAAGACAGCCTAATTATTCAGGGCCTGCTCGACGGGCCCTGAATCACCGGCTCATGTCCATGGCGGCGCATCGCCATCATATGATCGAACCAGCGCACCAATTCGTTATGCAATTCAGCCGGTAATGCCGCCTGATGATAACCGGCTATCGCCCCGCCCAGCGACAACAGGACGCGCAATCCCAGATTGGTCTGTTGTTGCAGCAGGCTAAGATAGCTGCGTTTCGCGCCCTGCAACCGCAGGTCATAAGCGTTGCGGATACCCGCTCGCCACAACAGTCGCTCCATATTGACATCTATATTCGGCAGCGCCTTCAATCTGCCGTGGTCGCCGGCCTTGAGCCGCTGTTCCCGACGGGCCTCCCTGACAGCTTGCCAGGCCAGCCCCACCAATTCGTTACGTTCCCGCCACAGTGACTCGTCAACCCAGTAATAGCGCAAAGTGATGGGCACACCGCGCTTGGAATAGACCATATTGACCATGCCCCGAGCGCGAAAGGCCGGTTCCATGCTCGCTGTAGCCCGCAAATACAGCTCGCCTTCCGCTATCACTGCAAACATCACCCCCTCAGCCAACAGCCCATAGCCGCCAAACTGTGACCGCGTGGTGATGGTGCCCAGCGCCGCGAAGCAACTTTTAGCCTGCGTAATTCTTCTCGTCGACATCCTTTTCATAGCGTTCCTCCTTTTTAGGTTCCGGTCGTATTATTTCTCTCATCAATGAAAAAAGTAACGTGAACAACTAATTAGAAAAATACGCACTATCCGTCTGCATGCCAATCACAAAAAACACCGGTACAAAAAATGATCGCAATTATGCGAGCCGCTACGAAAATTTGGGTTGATCTTATCCGAAATCAGGGATACTGTATAAACATACAGTAACACGACGGGCGGGAACTTTATGCGTATTCAATCACTCTACCAACCTCATTTTAGCCATGGCTCTTTTACCGCGAACAGCGTTGCGAAGAACACAAATGTCGGCAAAGAGAATGGCTTGATCAGTGAACTTGTTTACAACGAGCGCCAGCCCGCAGTGGCTCAACTGCTGTTGCCCCTGCTGCAGCAACTGGGCAAGCAGTCTCGCTGGCTTCTGTGGCTGACGCCGCAGCAAAAGTTAAGCAAGCAATGGCTGCAGCAATCCGGCCTGCCAGTGGATAAAATGGTACAGTTGAGCCAAATCAGCCCGGTGAATACGGTTGAGGCAATGGAAAAAGCGCTGCAAACGGGGAACTACAGCGTGGTACTAGGCTGGTTGCCCGAGCTAACGGAGGAGGATCGTCTAAAATTAAGACGTGCTGCAGAATTGGGTAATGCCTACGGGTTTATCATGCGTCCTCAACGTGACATTGACCCGACTCACGGACACTGTTCCACCCTAAAAATTCACTCTTCTTTGTATCATTAAGTAAATTTAGGATTTTTCCCATCATTTTCGCACCCCGTAGAGGGAACCTTTACGGGATAAGGCACAAAGCTAGTCCGGCCGCGGTTTGCCAAGCAAAAACGCCCGATGAATCGTCGTTTTTTTAGGCTAAGAATGTTAGCAAATATGTACGATTCCGCGTTTTTTTTTAGAGCCTTATCACATCACACTTGTAACTTTCGCGCCACGTTGTAGACTTTACATCGCCAAGGTTGCTCTATAACGTCAGAAAAACTGGCGAGTAACAAACGAGGGCTTAAACCTTGGCGAAGGAATTTAACCAAGGGCTTAAAACAGCTTTAAAGCTCATTGCCTATTTGGATGATAACGAGGCGCAAAATGAAAAAGACAGCTATCGCATTAGCAGTGGCACTGGCAGGTTTCGCTACCGTAGCGCAAGCCGCTCCAAAAGATAACACCTGGTACACCGGTGCTAAACTGGGCTGGTCCCAGTACCACGACACTGGTTTCTACGGCAACGGTTACCAGAACGGTATCGGCAACGGCCCAACCCACAAAGATCAGCTGGGTGCCGGCGCGTTCCTGGGCTACCAGGCAAACCAATACCTGGGCTTCGAACTGGGCTATGACTGGCTCGGCCGTATGCCTTACAAAGGCAGCGTGAACAACGGTGCTTTCAAAGCGCAGGGCGTTCAACTGGCTGCTAAACTGAGCTACCCAATTGCTGACGATCTGGATATCTACACTCGTCTGGGTGGTATGGTATGGCGTGCAGACTCCAAAGCTAACTACGGCCGCACTGGTCAGCGTCTGAGCGACCACGACACCGGCGTTTCTCCGCTGGCTGCTGTTGGTGTTGAATACGCACTGACCAAAAACTGGGCTACCCGCCTGGACTACCAGTTCGTAAGCAACATCGGTGACGCAGGTACCGTTGGCGCACGTCCAGACAACACCATGCTGAGCCTGGGCGTTTCTTACCGCTTCGGTCAGGATGACGTAGTTGCTCCAGTTGCTCCAGCTCCAGCTCCGGCTCCAGTTGTTGAAACCAAGCGTTTCACTCTGAAGTCTGACGTGCTGTTCAACTTCAACAAAGCAACTCTGAAGCCACAAGGTCAGCAGGCTCTGGATCAGCTGTACTCCCAGCTGAGCTCCATGGATCCTAAAGACGGTTCCGTAGTTGTTCTGGGTTACACTGACGCCGTTGGTTCTGCTCAGTACAACCAGAAACTGTCTGAAAAACGCGCACAAAGCGTTGTTGACTACCTGGTCTCCAAAGGCATCCCGTCAGACAAAATCTCTGCACGTGGCATGGGCAAAGCTGATCCAGTTACTGGCAACACCTGTGGCTACAAAGCTGGCCGCGCTACCAAAGCTCAGATCGACTGCCTGGCACCAGATCGTCGCGTAGAGATCGAAGTTAAAGGTATCAAAGACGTTGTAACTCAGCCTCAGGGCTAAGTTTACTCGCCTAATAAAAAACCCCGCATTGCGGGGTTTTTTTTCGTCCTGCTGTTATCAGAACATTCAAGACCCAGTGTAACTAAGGCGCTCTGCCCCGTTTACTTAGGTTCTTTACCGAGAATCGCCTTCAAATCTTCTTTCAACGACGACATCTGATTCGCATACTTCTCTTTGCGCTCAGCATCTTCGATAAGCTGCACAACCGTTTCCGACAGCGTGACGCCACGACGGCGCGCCAGGGCAGCCAAGCGTTGCCAAACCAAAAACTCCAGATCGATAGATTTTTTACGCGTATGCTGATGTTCTGCGTTAAAATGACGTTTGCGGCGGGCGCGGATCGTTTGCTTCATCCGGTTATCCAGCTCCGGATTCATATGAGCGGCAATCCATGCAAGTACCTTTACCGGCTCATTTTCCAGCTTCAGCAGCTCGTTAACCGCCTCCTGAGCAGCGCTGTTTTCAATGTAGCGGGTAATAAGTTCCCCTTCCCGGTGCTTCTTCACCAGGTACTTCCATTTCCAACCGCTCTCCAGATTTTCCAGTTGCTGATATTTCATCTTGAGCTCTTCAGTGACCGCGTAACTTCAAATAAGCATAACAGCTTTGCGCCGAATTTCCCCGGCAATTAAGCCGTCATTTAGACTGTTTTTTGCACAGTCATCGCGCGATGTCAAACTCCCTGATGCCAACTGGCACTCCACATGTATCAAGCCGCCGTTATTCTTGTATAATCCCCCTTTCCCTTTTTAACGATTGCATCTAACACTTTGACCAATAACCGACTTGAATGGCAATCTTTATTGCCGGACGTAACGCCTTATCAGGCGATATTTGATACCGCCGCTCAGTTGGCACCCGTGCCCTTTTCCGCCATTCAGCCTCGGCTGGAAAATGCCCTGACGCTATTTTGCCACCCTCAGTCGCCACCGCGTTTCATGCTGTTGAAAGCGCAAGAAACGCGAGAATACCTGGAGCTGATCGCTCACGCCGTCACACCACTGCTGGCGAAGAATACGGCATTCCGCGGCAGCCACTATGCCATTCAGGATGGCAAGGTCAGCATAGAGCCGGCCAACCGTGGCGATGAACCTTTCGCCGCCGGCGGTGCTTGTCTGTTCCAGGAGTGGATTGAACCGGAGCAGCTGTTTGGTTGCGTACGGATCCACAATGGCGACATTACCCTGCAACCGGGTCTGGTGCACCAGGCCAACGGCGGCGTCCTGATCCTGTCGGCCCGGGCGCTGCTGGCTCAGCCGTTGCTATGGCTGCGGCTGAAGCAGATGATCGGCCAGCGCCAGTTCCATTGGGTTTCGCCAGACGAAACCCGCCCGCTGCCGGTAGCCATTCCACCGATGCCACTGGACCTGCGGCTGATTGTGGTCGGCGATCGTCACGGCCTGGCCGATTTCCACGATATCGAGCCGGAACTGAGCGAACAAGCGGTCTACGGCGAATACGAAGACGATCTGCAGCTGACCGAAGTCGATGATATGGCGCAGTGGTGCGGCTACGTCAACGGCGTGATTGCCGATCGGCAGTTGCCGATGTTAGCGGCCGACGCCTGGCCGCCGCTGATCGTCCAGGCTGTGCGTTACACCGGCGATCAGGGCATCCTGCCACTCTCGCCGGTTTGGCTTGGCCAGCAGCTGTCCGAGGCCGCACTGTATGCCGAAGAGGAGCGCATTACCGCCAAAGCGTTTGAGGCGGCGTTGAATGCCCGCGAATGGCGTGAAAGCTATCTGGCCGAGCGTATGCAGGATGAGATTGAGCTGGGTCAGATCCTGATTGAGACCGAGGGTGAAGTGATCGGGCAGATCAACGGCCTGTCAGTCCTGGATTATCCCGGCCATCCGCGCAGCTTCGGCGAGCCCTCGCGCATCAGTTGCGTCGTGCATCTTGGCGACGGCGAGTTTACCGACGTCGAGCGCAAAGCCGAGCTGGGCGGCAACCTGCATGCTAAAGGCATGATGATCATGCAGGCGTTCCTTATCGCCGAACTGGATTTGGATCAGCAGTTGCCCTTCTCCGCTTCCATCGTCTTTGAACAATCTTACGGTGAAGTGGACGGCGACAGCGCTTCGCTCGCCGAGCTGTGCGCCTTGGTCAGCGCTCTGTCGCAGCAGCCAATCACACAGCAGATCGCCGTCACCGGCTCCGTCGACCAATTCGGCAACGTACAGCCGATAGGCGGCGTTAACGAAAAGGTCGAAGGTTTCTTCGAAGTTTGTTTACGCCGCGGCCTGACGGGCAAACAGGGCGTGGTATTGCCCGTGACCAACGTGCGCCACCTGTGCCTGCGTCAAGATGTCGTCGACGCGGTACGCGAGGGGCAATTCCATCTGTGGGCGGTAGAGAGCGCGGCGGAAGCCTTGCCTTTGCTTACAGGTTGCCTCTACTCTGATGAACAACAGCCGAATTTGTTGGCGGCCATTCAGGAACGGATTGCGCAGGTGAGCCTGCAGGAACGCCGTCGTCCATGGCCGCTGCGCTGGCTCAACTGGTTCAACCACGGCTGATCGGACTTGTTCAGCGTACACGTGTTAGCTAACCTGCGTCCTTCATTAAAATAAGGCTTACTGAGAACATGGTAGATAAACGCGATTCCTATACGAAAGAAGACCTCGAAGCATCCGGCCGTGGCGAGCTGTTCGGCGCCGGTGGCCCACCGTTGCCGGCAGGTAACATGTTGATGATGGACCGCGTGGTCAAACTGAGCGAAGACGGCGGGACTCACAACAAAGGTTATGTGGAAGCGGAGCTGGATATTAATCCGGACCTATGGTTCTTCGGTTGCCACTTTATCGGCGATCCGGTCATGCCCGGTTGCCTGGGCCTGGATGCCATGTGGCAGTTGGTCGGTTTCTACCTCGGTTGGCTGGGCGGCGAAGGCAAAGGCCGCGCGCTGGGCGTCGGTGAAGTCAAGTTCACCGGCCAGGTGCTGCCAACCGCCAAGAAGGTGACTTACCGCATTAACTTCAAGCGCGTTATCACCCGCAAGCTGATCATGGGCGTCGCCGATGGCGAAGTGCTGGTTGACGGCGAAGTGATCTATACCGCCACCGATTTGAAAGTGGGCCTGTTCAAGGATACCGCAGCGTTCTAATCACGCTGACGAGAAGGCGGCCACCGCCTTCTTTCCCAACGATCGCGTATGCCGTCACGTCTCTCGTGGCGGCATTTCTTTCTTTTAGCGTTTCAAGCCCCCTCTCCTTTAATCGCCCGTTATCGAAACGTCTTTTCTCTCCTGTCTCTGGCCTATTCTTACCTGAGGCGGTTAAAGCAACAGACCGGCTGAACGTCGCACGCTCTCGATATTGGTACCAGCGCGATAGCAGGTTTTTTGCATCCGGTTATTCTCTTGCCCCTCAAAATCCCCTAACATGGTTCGAAAGGTAACTACAGTTAGTGTACCCAGTGAGGAATGACATGCAAAAGACCCGCTTTAGCGATGCACCTTGCCCAGTTGCGCGCTCATTGGATCGCGTCTGCGAGTCATGGAACATCCTGATCCTGCGTGATGCATTTCAGGGGCTGTCCCGGTTCGACGAATTCCAACAAAGTTTGGGGATGTCGCCCACGCTACTGGCTCGTCGCCTGAAGGATCTGGTGGCCCACGGCATTCTGTATAAAGAACGTTATCAAACGCGGCCGATGCGCTATCACTACCTGCTAACTGAGCGCGGCAAAGATTTTCTCCCTGTTCTGGCAGCCCTCTCACAATGGGGTAATCGCCATTTGATCGACGGCGATATCAGCGCCTTGTTAGTCGACAGTCGCTCTGACCAGCCGATCGAGGTTCAGTTGGTCAATCGTGATACCCAACAGCCGGTGCCACCGCAGTTCATTACGCTGGCACCAGGGCCGGCGGCAAGCGATGGCATAAATCAACGCGCCGAACTGATGCGGCAGCGGCGCCTCGCCGATTTACCCGAATCTACCAAGGAGACCTCATGAGTCATCGTCGTATTGTTATTACCGGTATGGGCGCCGTTTCGCCATTAGGGTGCGGTGTTGAAGCCATCTGGCAACGTTTGTTGAAAGGAGAATCGGGCATTCGGGCTTTGCCTGACGAGATCGTTGCAGATTTGCCGGTCAAGGTGGGAGGCCAGGTTCCTGCGCTGGCGCAAGATGCTGAAGCAGGCTTCAATCCCGACGCATCTGTCGCGCCCAAAGACCAAAAGAAAATGGATCGCTTCATCCTTTTCGCCATGGTGGCGGCGGATGAAGCCATTCGCCAGGCCGGCTGGATAGCCGATACAGAGGAAAAACAAGAACGTACCGCCACCGTCATTGCCTCAGGCATTGGCGGTTTCCCGGCAATTGCCCAGGCGGTACGCACCACTGACAGCCGTGGTGCCAAGCGCCTGTCGCCATTTACCATCCCTTCTTTCCTGGTCAATCTGGCGGCCGGCCACGTTTCCATCAAGCATCACTTCAAAGGCCCGATTGGCGCACCGGTCACCGCCTGTGCGGCCGGCGTGCAGGCCATCGGCGACGCAGTGCGATTGCTCCGCAATGATGAGGCCGATATCGCGCTGTGCGGCGGTACCGAAGCCGCGATAGATACTGTCAGCTTGGGCGGCTTCGCCGCTGCACGCGCCATGTCTACCGCACCGGCCGAATTGGCGCGACAGGCCTCTCGGCCTTTCGACAGCGCCCGGGACGGATTTGTCATGGGGGAAGGTGCCGGCATGCTGGTGATTGAAACACTGGAACACGCGCTGGCGCGCGGCGCCACGCCGCTCGCGGAAATCGTCGGCTATGGCACCAGCGCCGACGCTTACCATATGACATCCGGCGCTGAAGACGGCAATGGCGCCTATCGGGCGATGAAAATTGCGTTGAAGCAGGCTAACGTCGCACCTGAGGAAGTTCAACATTTAAACGCGCACGCGACTTCAACACCCGTAGGCGATTTAGGCGAAATCAACGCCATCAAGCACCTGTTTGGCACCGCCGGAACTGTCGCCGTGACCTCGACGAAATCAGCGACCGGGCACCTGTTGGGCGCTGCCGGCGGGTTGGAAACCATCTTCACCGCCTTGGCTCTGCGCGATCAGATAGCCCCTGCAACGCTAAACCTGGATAATCCCGATCCGGCGGCGGCAGGCTTGCATCTGGTCGCGAAACAGGCGGAATCGATGAACATGACCTACGCCTTATCAAACGGCTTCGGCTTTGGCGGCGTGAATGCGAGTATTTTGTTGAAGCGCTGGCAGGATAAATAAACGCCTGAAACAAAAACCTCCGCCAAGGGCGGAGGTTATTCCTTTTATTTGACAGGGAGCCGCTTAAGCGGTCACAGCCCTGTCTTCCATGGCTTCTCGCCAACCTCCCAGCCATTGAGACCGGGCGTCCACTGATGATTGGTAGGGACAATGTTCCCTGGAACGCCCTAAAATACCTGCCTGATACCCTCTCGAATGCGCCCTTTCCAGACGATCGCGTTTCTGTCTCTTCATGCCTCGTTTCCCTCATTTTGGTCTGGTGGAAAGAAAACAATGGCTGCTTTTTGCGCAGCCACGAGTAATCAATAGCGCTAAAAGAAGAGAAGATCAATGCGCAAAATTCACGCCAATGTCATATTTGTGAGCTACGCCCGAGGAAAGTGCTAAGTGGCTGATCTGCCGGGGAAGGGTTTAACCGTTTGAAATAAAAAAATAATCCCTGCCAGGGAGGAAAAAAGACTTTCCAAGCTGACAGGGATTAGACAATTTTAGACCAAATTATGACTAAATGCCGCCCATCTGTGCTGCGATAGCCTGAGCTTCCTGCTGCCAGCCCTG